>CAYGQJ010000129.1:0-11820 GCA_964351845.1 uncultured Flavobacteriaceae bacterium
TTTTGGTTCTGTTTTCTTTGGACGAGCAAAGAAAATGAACAAATATTCGATTATGAATTATAAACATGAAATTTTAGTATAATCAGACTAAAAGACTAACTAATTATTTACATCAAACTCATGTTATATTAATGGTGATAGAAGTATTGTCTAAATAAAAGTATGTACGTAAAGTATCCTCTTTAGAACACTTATTTTTTCAGGTAATTACAAACAGATACATAGATTTTCTAATCTATACTGCGGGTTTACCGTATGTTTATCTTATTTTGTAAACGTATTCAGAAAAATGGTTTCCATACATGATGTATGAAGTATAAATTTTAAATTAGAGTAGATGTTACTGATTGATACAATGTATGTACACGATGGTGGGGGAAAAGTGCTCTTAGACTATTTGATCGGTAAACTAGAAGCTACAGATAGGGAATGCTATTACTTATTTGATAGCAGAACAAAAGGGAATCATCAGGCTATCAAATCAACCAATCAGTGTATTTATTTGGAGTCAAGCTTGTGGAATCGATTCCAGTTTTATAAAAAACATACGAATACATTTTCAAAAATATTTTGCTTTGGGAATCTCCCTCCAAATAGTAGAATGAATGTAGAAGTAATTACGTATTACCACAGTCCGTTGTACCTCAAAAGCCTAAAAGAATTCTCATATAAAGAGCGTTTTAAATACCGAATGAAGCGTTTGGTTTTAAAGAATTTCACCAAAAACGCTGATCTTTGGCTAGTTCAAACAGATTTTATCAAGGAGAAGTTATCCGAAAAGTTTTCTATTGATAGCAATAAAATTCGCTTGACGCCTTTTTATCCTCCTTTTGAAGCGTCAAACCCTGGGGTGGTGAGAGAGGATCATTCCTTTCTATTTGTAAGTAATGCCACCGTTCATAAAAATCATGATAGATTAATAGATGCTTTTTGTTCTTTTTTTGATGAACACAAAAAGGGGACACTCACGCTGACGGTGAGTGAAGACTACACCGAAGTGTATGATCGTATTGAAAAAAGAATCGCTCAAGGCTATCCAATTATTAATGTCGGTTTTTTAAAGCGACAGGAGTTAAAAAAGCTGTATTTGTCGACCCAATATTTGATTTTTCCGTCCTTAGCTGAGAGTTTTGGCTTGGGCTTAGTCGAAGCGATTGAAAACGGATGTAATGTTATAGGTGCAGACTTACCATATACATACGCCGTATGTGAACCTTCTATGGTTTTTAACCCGTTTGAGGAAGCCTCGATACAAAAAGCCTTTGTAGATGCTTCTAGTAAACAGTTACCAGAAAGTGTCAGTCGTATCACAAACGAAATAAATACGTTACTTACCTTATTAGAATAAATGGCGAAGATCTTATTTTACATTCCTTTCATCAAAATAGGAGGCTTAGAACAAGTCGCTGTTGCGTATTTGAAATTACTCATTCAAAAAGGCTATAAAGTAGATGTACTCATTGATTTTAATCTAGGGGAAGAAGGCAATACTTTTATTCACGAGCTGCCAGATCAAGCGGAGTATCAATTTGTAAAGTCAGAAAAAAGCTCTTTGTTCATTTACAAATTTAGAACCTTGGGCAAAAAGTATAAAATATTCAATATCCTGCTCTATGGTTTTCTACTTATTTTCGATGTTCTGTACTACCATTTTAAAGTGAAAAAGATTGTGAACAAAGGCGAATACGACTGTACCATTAGTTTTTATCAATTTTTACCCTCCTACATTACCCGTCATAAAAATACAAGGCATATCATATGGTTACATGGGTCAGTGGAGCATTTTTTCAACGGAATTACAAAACTATTTAAGAAATCTTATCAAAGGAAACTCGAAAAATATGATCACATAGTTACCATTGCCAAGGAGATGCAGGAACAGTTGATCAAGATGTATCCTGACTTGCCTCAAGAAAAAGTCAAAATGATCTATAATCCTTTTGATTTAGAAAAGATTCGTGAGAAATCAGCCGATATGAATAGCTTAAGTCAAGCTGATCAAACCCTCATTGAGGGAGATTATATCTGCACGGTGACACGAATTGATGAAAATCAAAAAGATATTAAAACGTTGATTTTAGCTTTCGCGAAATTATACCAAGAACAAACAATACCTGAAAAGCTGTATATCATAGGCGAGGGGCAAAGCCAAGAAGAACTCATGCAGTTTGTCGTTTCTCTGGGACTTGAAGAGCGCATCCTATTCTTAGGAAAAAAGAGCAATCCGTTTATATGGATGAAACATGCAAACATCTTTATACTGTCTTCAAAATTTGAAGGTTTTGGTATGGTGCTCGTCGAAGCAATGACGGTTGGTACCTTTGTGATATCGTCCAATTGTAAAACCGGACCTTCAGAAATCCTTCAACAAGGAGCCTGTGGGGATTTATTTGACATTGGAGACACAGCCACCTTAGCCACTCTTATGAATCGAGCGCTCAATGATGACGTTTATAGAAACACTAAAATAGACAAAGCAACACAGCGCTTAAAAGAATTTAAAAAGGAAACATCGCTAGCACAGCTTTCTAACTTACTTGAAGGCAAATAAGTAAAGATTGTTGATTGTTGATTGCTGATTTTTGATTGTGGATTTTGGATTGTTGATTTTGAAATGAAAACTTCTTATAGCAATGTGAGTTCACTATATCTTTTCTTCTTTTCTCTAGTACATGACAGAATGTAAGTTCTGGGCGAGATGGATTAAAGGTTTTATGGTTTTTCGCTTTAAGCGAAAAAATACCTAAGAAATCAAAGATTCATAAAGTCTATTTAGTTTAAACATCGTAGCTACGTATGATGTAGGAAGATCAGCGTAAATGATGTTTACTCATCGTGTATTCAGGAGTTCTATTTCTTATAAAACTTCCACCATGGTTTTTTCACTACATCGCCATATCCGTACCCATATCCGTATCCGTATCCGTAGATTCCGCCAGCATTGGTATCATTAAGCACGATCGCCATGTTTTGTAGCTTCTTGGTTTCGTGCATTTTCTTAGGAATCTTAAGCATTCTTTTATCCAAAAAGTTGGCTCTGACCACATAGATAAATAAATCGGCTCTATCCTGACTTAATAACACCGTATCAGTGACTAGATTTACCGGAGCGGTATCAACAACCACATAATCATAATGAGTGCTTGCATACTCAAGTAACGTATCAAAACGACCGTTCATCAACAACTCAGAAGGATTTGGTGGAATAATACCCCCTTGTAAAAGATCAAAACTTAATTCAGGAATTTGTTCAATGAGTTCATCTGGTGTATGACTATCATCAGCCAAGTAATGCGTAAGTCCTTTTTTATTAGGAATATTGAGATATTCAGAAAGTTTTGGACTTCTAATATCTCCACCAATAACCAATACTTTCTTAGCATTTAAAGCTAGTATTCTTGCGATATTAATCGAGATAAATGTTTTCCCTTCCCCTTTAAACGTAGAAGACACAAAAATGGTTTTAGAAGGCTTTTTATTGCTTAATAAGATAAAATGTAGGTTGGTTCTGATGATACGCAAGGCTTCCATCAGAGGGCTTCTATTGTTCTCTATTTTTCCGATTAAATCCCCTTTTTCTTTTGACCTTGGAATATCGCCAAGTATAGGCGCATCAAAAGCAGTTTCAATATCTTCAATAGATTGGACTTTATTATTTAATAAGAACGTTAAATAAATTCCAATAAAGGGTACAATAAGCCCTAGTATAAGCGCTGTCAGATAAAAGTATTTCTTTTTTGGAAAGACAGGGAAGTCACTTCCATACGCAGTATCAATCACTTTGGCATTGGGTGCTTTAATCGCTAATGCAATGGCATTTTCCTCTCTTTTTTGAAGTAAATACAAATACAGCGTTTCAAAGATTTGCTGCTGACGTTGGATATCTTTTAGTTCGCGTTCTTGCTTTGGGACTTGGGTTATTTGTGAATTCAACCTGAATTCTTGCCCCTGTAAATCATTTAAAGAAATGCTTAGAGACGATTTTAAGTTTCCTAAACTTTCAGAAATACTTGCTTTTAGATCCGTAAGTTGACTTTCTAAATTTACAATGACAGGATTTAAGCTATTCGAACTTCGAAGCAATCGATTACGCTCTAGTAAAATTTCATTATAGCGGGCGGTGTTTTGATTCAAAACAGCACTCTGTAAGCCAAGATCTGTTGGGATCAAGGCATTTTCATTTTCATTGGTGTACTCAATGATATAATCCACCAATTTTAATTGCGTTTTTAAATCAACCGTTTCCTTTTCTAATTCGCTATTGGAATTTAAAATAAGGTTAGATTCGGAGTCGATATTGGTGAGATTATTACTCTTTTTAAACGTCTCAACATCTTTATCTACGATTGTTAACTCTTCTGAAATAGCTTCAATTCGTTCATTGATAAACAAATCTGTATTTTTTGCAACAAGGCTTTTATCGAGAATAGATTCAATATTATATTGCTCTACGAGTACCCTTAAGATGTCTGTTGATTTTTCTTTGCTTTCATCTTTAAGGGTCATGTTAATCAAACTTGATTTCCTGTTTACAGGCTCAATCTTGATCTCAGATCGGTAATAATTAGCAACCGCTTCGACAGGCTTGATGTAGACGCTTACCTTTTGATTAATTTCAATAGGGGCAAATGCTGTAGGAATCACTGTAAAATCAGTAATCTCACTAGATACATTCTCTCCAAATCGATAACTCCCTACTTTTACATCCCGCGCATCATACAAATCAAATTCAGTCGTTGACGTGGGTATAATAGACAGCAAGGTGTCTTTTTTGTACATTAAAGAATCTTTACCGAAAAAATTCAACGCAAAGGGAAGATTCGTTCCGTATAATTCTGAATTACGAAACCTTCCTTTCGCGAAGTACGTTTTGTTAATTCCTAGTTTCTTTACAACTTTCTCTTTGAGACTGCGCGAATTTAAAACACCAATCTCTGTATTAAACATCGATTTTCCGCTGGTGGATAATCCTAAATCTTCAAATGCAGAAAGCTCTGAGGATACACTTTCATTTTCTTTATCCTGAATTAAAATGGTAGAGACCACCTGAAATTCTGGAACCGTATAGCGCAAGATTAGAAAAGCACAAAAAACTGCCACAATCACGCCTAGGACAAACCATTTCCAATGAAATAAGTATTTCTCTAGAAACTCTCTTACATCAAATGTGTCTTTTTTGGAGGTTGTTACATCAATAGGGTTAAGATCTTGCATATAGTGTTTTTAACGAACCAAAATTGCGACGAGTGTAATGAGAATGGAGACCGCAGATATGATGACAGAGGTGTTGGGGCCTACACCAGAAGAATTCACTCTCGTTTTATTGGATGACACATAAATAGCATCATTTTGAGCTAGGTAAAAATATGGGGAGTCAAATAATTTTTTGTCCGTCAAATCGATACTTTCAAAAACACGTTTCCCATCCTTTTCTCTCACTAAAGTAATATTTTGACGATTCCCATAAATCGTCAAATCCCCCGCAAGTGCAAGCGCTTCAACGACAGTAATTCGTTCATTAGGTACCGTATAACTCCCAGGGTTTCTCACTTCCCCGAGAACACTCACTTTAAAATTAGTGATGCGTATATTAACGATAGGATTTTTTAAATACGGTCCTAAGCGATCTGTTATTTGATTGGTGAGTTCTTTTGTATTCAGTTGGGCGACTTTAATTTTCCCTAAAACGGGGAAGTTAATTTCACCATCTGCATTGACAATATAGGTCAGCGGGATTTGATTGGCAACCGTTTGCGATTCAAAAAGATTAAAGGGTTGAGCAGATTCAAGGTCAAGGGCAGATACATTAATCGTTAGCATATCACCAACTTGAAGTGTTGGTTCAAAAGTAACAACCTCTTCGTTGATCACTTGCGTCTCGTCTTTATCTTGAAAATAATTAATCTTTTCAGAAGAGACGCAACTCCCTAAAAACGAGCAAACCAATAAGAGTATAAAATACGTGAAGTATCGATGCTTTGTGTTCATTGTATATTCTTTTTCTAACTTCATGTACCTTAAGTAATCGCTAATAAAGCCTATAGTAAGGCTTCTCAGTATCCTAACAAAGTTAACCCAAATTCTTAAAAACCATTAGGATTACACTAGTAATTTTATGCTTATTTCGTAATAACCTACATATAATATGGCAGTTTTTGCAATGATTATTTAGAGACAACGCGTAAAAATAAATACAAGCTCGTGAAATAATTACAGTATTTCAGAGAGTTACAAAAAGGAGTTGTATTAAAAATACGGCTGCCTATTTCTACTAAGACTGTTTCTGAGAACGCTTTCGCGAAAGCGGACTCTGTAATAATCACTGTTTCTCCAAATAGACCTTTTTAGAGATTGAGGCCTCTTCCATTCTCTAAATGCAGTGTGTTTTGATGGTTCTATAGGTTTGAATAGCTGTTCTTGTAAGATGCTCTCTTACTTTGTACGTTTTCGTAGAAGATTTTGAAATTAATTTCTTGCCTTTTAGCAATGTAGATCGTAGATTTTATTGCCTCTAGCCAACTGTATTATTTTATTCATTACCTATTCAAGTCTATTAAAGTATATATTATATAAAATCGCGATTAATTGTAACTATATGATTTTCAAGTATTTATTATTAAAAATTTAAAAAACAAAAAAGCCCGCGATACAGAATAAGTGTTACTAATCTCAAGTTTTTAATACGTATGTATGATTTAGTCACAATTGCGGGAATTCCGTAATTTGCTGTTAATCAAATATTTCACTACCTTATAGGTAGTATTAATTAAAAAATATAGTTATGTTAAAAAACATTTCAACTTTAGGAACAGCTCTAAATAAAAGAGAGCAGAAATCTATTGAAGGAGGATGGGGACCTACTGAATATGTGTCAAGTTGCGGCCCAACATCAGATGGTTTAGCGTGTCTCACAGGTTTTCCACATTGCCCAACTGGCTTTTGCTCAGGTGGCGTTTGCTCACCTAGTACGGGTGGTTAATTTGAATTTTTTTGAGTTCTCGTATGAGAGTAAAAAGTGCAATACTGGAAAAGTGTTGCACTTTTTATTTGATATTGCTTATGAGTTCATACAGTCTGTCGTAGGTATGCGTAGTCGAGAACTATTGAATGATGTATAGCGTTTTGTTATCGTTGTTGTAAAAACAAGATTGCATACTCTTAGCCCCCCAGTGGATCTATATGATATAGAGGAGTGAGGAGATTACTTGGTAACGCTCCTCAAGTTAGTTGTAATGAAATTATTAAATTATTCGCCCTGAAGCATTGCCATAATGCCTAATACCAAGCAAATCGCAAGACTTCCAAAAAAAATAGCACCTACACCCATAATAGTTTGATTTAAATTTCTCTTCAATTTACTAAAAAAAAAATGACTTAAAATTCACATGTCATAGTATTCTATATCAAACAGATGTTACACTTACATTAGAAAGTAATGAATTGACGGATTTTAATAAAGTCTAAAGTATCCTAGATTACTCCTCGATGAGGTTTTGATCAGTTTTAACATTATGAATTGAACTAAAAAGACTGATCGTATTTCTTTTGGAATATCACTAAAATGATCTTTTTCATGTTTTACAACGTATAATATTCAAAAGATATTTTTCAGGAATCTTCCAGAAAGTATTTTTTGAATCACAAGCACAGCTATGAAACAAATTCCAGCGAAATATAAAATATTATAAACACCTGTTAGGAGTAACTAAAGATACTATCTTAATTAAAACCCCAATCATATGAATTATTTATCATTACGCTACGTTACAATTCTTGCCTTATTTTTCTTAAATTTCATCCCAATTTGGGCTGATAATTTGTCTTATTCAATTGAATCGAGAGATACTTATCGGAATGAAACTAAAGATAATTTTGATAACGATCCACAAATTGCTCTTGTTGTTGCAGGTGTACTCAATAATGTTGACGCAGATGGATGCGTAGGTGTAGGCGGCACTATCACATACACCTTTACGGTACACAACCTTGGAGATGTTAGCTTAACCGACATAAGTGTAGAAGACTATCTATTTCAAACTCCCAATGATATCATATATACCGCAGGAGATACAGATAACGATAATGAGCTTGATGTAGGTGAAACTTGGATATTTCAAGGAACATATACTATCAACGAAGAAGATGTTGCACTTGGCAGAGTAGATAATCAAGCTAGAGTTAATGCTATCGTAAGTGGTTCTCTAATTTGTGAATACCCTGAGATATGGGGAGAAAATGGCCAATCTTGGGATCCCAATGGTATTCTTAAGGATTATTCAAATGTTGGTTATATGCAAGGAGATGTTGCAATACCCAACTGGGAGATTGGCGTAAATGTGGTAGATGATTTTAATGCGGTAGGTGACGGTATTGCAGACGATACACAGGCCTTTAGAGATGCTATTGCAGCTTGTCCTGCAAACAAAGCCGTGTTTGTACCTAACGGAAGATATAAAATCACTGACTGGATTAAAATTGATGATAAAGATAATTTTGTCCTCCGTGGTGAAGATATGTATGAGACCATTTTGGAGTTTCCAAATAATTTAAATGAAATACGGCCCGAAAACAATTATGTGCATGCAAATGGTGGTGGCTTTATTTATTTTAATGGCGGCACCCAACGTAGTATTGAAAATTTCACCTTAGAATTTAGAGAAGAAACTCATTTAGGACATTTTAGTGGTACTGGTGCTAATGGTATATATACGTCGGATTTAGAAAACAGCTGGATTCGTAACATTCACGTTAGGAATGCTAATATGGCACTCAGAATTAATGGTAATCAAATCACGGTTCAGAATATTTTATTAGACCAATTTGAGGAAAGACCCTTGTATCAAAATCAGATGAATATGGTAGGGCATTACGGAATAACTTTGACTGGCACTACGAATTCTTTAGTTCATGATGTCCTAATTACTGGAGAATGGGCTCACGACATAGGAACACATCAAGCAGCTAATAATAATGTTTTTTCTAAGGTGAGATCTTTAGTTGGTGGTGTTATAACACATAAGTCTGGAAGTGATAAGGATAATCTTTATACAGAATTTGATTTAGGACCAGAGCCCCGTTTTAGTGGATCATCAAGGTCAGGTACAGTTTATTGGAACCTAAAAGCTGGGGCCAATATTCCTTATCCGGATGAAAGCCTTGGCAATGTTGCTGTAGGATATCCTACAGATCAGGCTACCTCAACCTCAGATAATCATTGGCATGAAAGTATTGATGCAAATTATATGTGTCCGCCAAATCTGTATTTAGCACAATTAGAAATAGCAGGAAAACCACTTCCAGCCCCTGGGTTAGTATTGCCTCCATCATGGCCTGTCCCTAATCCAAATCAAGCCGCACCTATTGATGATACTTTTGCTAGTGATCGAATCGATGATCCTAACGGAAATAAAACTTATTTGTGGCTTGGAAGTAACCAATTTAGAGATAGACGTATTTTCTTAAAATTTAATTTTGAACAGTCAGTCCTCACGGAAGCTGATCAGGCGATTCTCCGACTTTATGGGACAGACGTAGAAGGAAGTTATAATTATACAGCACTGGGTATAGAAGATGACTCTTGGACTGAAGATGAACTAACTTATATCAATATGCCTACAGGTGGTGTAGAAATAAGTGACACAACTGTAGAATCAGGAGAAGGCTGGTATGAATGGGATGTTACTTCCTTTGTAAATAACCAATTAGAAGGCGATAAAATAGTATCCTTATACCTTAGAGACATAGACCTTTCTGGCGGCAGGACAGATTGGAACTCTAAAGAAAGCCCATTTTATCACCCCGAATTAATACTCATACCTAGCGCCGATGCACCTCCTCAGTATCCGCTACCTTCTAATGAACCAGAAAATGTCACAATCGTTACAGATTTATCTGGAACAAGTGTAAACAATGATGATTATACATCCACTGCATTATGTCAGGATATACTTAATACTCCTGATTTTAATTTAGACGACATAGAAATAAGTCCAAATCCTTTTACAGAAAATATAACGGTAACCCTACCGCCACGACTTGCAGGCGAAAATGTTAAAGTATCTATTATTGACATTTTAGGACGTATCGTTGTAGATAATATCACTTCTTCGAATGGTGTGGTTGAAATATCAAATCTTGACAATCTTGCAAATGCTCTGTATTTTTTAAATATACAAAGTGATACTTCTAACGAGAAAATTGTAAAGAAAATAATTAAAAAATGACAAATTTCAAATTCAAAAGGGACTTGAGACTATCTTATAAGCCCTATGAGTGGCCTTAAGAATAGGAAGCCTACAATAATTCTCAGAAAACACAAAACCACGCTCTTTTTTATGAGCGTGGTTTCCTAAGTGTTGTAACTTCGACAACGACCGAATGGTCATATAAGATCCTGTGGATTTTTATGATGAGAGGCGAAGAGGTGCGATGGCATCCTGTCGAATAGGAGTATCTACGGTGATCCTGACAAAGCTCCGCTTTGAAAATCAAAAATATGTAATATAGAGAAGTGCTCTGTCCGTTCGAGCTTATCTACTAGAGGTAGGCGACGTCGAGAACTATTGAGTGATGTATAGCGTTTTTTGTGGTTATCATAGAGATAGGATTAAATATCTTTTGAGTATCTAAATTGAAAATTGAGAGCAAAAGTCTGCGTTAAAATACGAGCATTTTGCTCCCATAGATTCATTTCTTCTAAATTTCAAATGTTATATGTCTAGAGGTATATGAAATTAAAGGGTTTCTTTCAAGCATTTTTTATTAATTAGTGTTTACTAGTTTACATCTTATTTCAACAATAAAATATTGATTATTTATCAAAGATTGATGCAGTAATTACATGGATCATAATTCGGAGCTTGTGTGTTTGGGTTTGGATTTGGATCGCAGTCAGAATACGTAAAAGAAGGGCAAAGATAAAGAGATCCTCCATTAATAAACTTTTGTTCTGATTTGTTTAAGATAGCACCTAAACTTGAATTTTTTTTTAACATAATGATATTTTATTAAGATTAATATTATATCTAAGTTGATTAAAATAATTGATAATCAGGTTTTTATGTTAAAATCGTACTATTAAACTAGCAGTAATTAGTGGTACTAGAAACATAGCATTATTTTCCGTTAGACGTACATCCATAATAGTTTGATTTAAATTCTCTTTCAATTCAATAAATAAATGACTTAAAATTCACATGTCATAGTATTCTATATCAAAAGAGGCTACACGTATCTAAACTTGCATTTCAAATATGTAGTTAATAATGCAGTTACTAACTTTAAGAAACTCTATGTTGCCTATTGGTCCTAATTATTTTTACTTTACTATTGACAAGGCGTTTTAAGAGTTCTGAGAATATTCAGGTATACATTGCATTCGTTTCAAATGCTTAGGTTACGCAAAGGTTACGTAAATAAGTACATATGATAACTTTTGATACATAAGAAATTGAAAAGTCTAACAGAAGAGAACGAATAGTAAAGTAGGAAAGCAGAAAAGGAAAGAAAAGAAAAGCGAACCGAAGTTCGCTTTATACATTATTTTAAGAGCCACAAATACAACCAACGGTTTCAGGTATTGGTGAATCATTTGTAGTTTCATTTGGGATATCATATATAGGGGTATTACCATCTCCTGGGCCACAAATAGCTGCACAAAGAAAATTTGAAAGACCTCCACTAATAGATTTTTGTTCTGCTTTGTTTAAGACTGTACCTAGATTTGAAATGCTTTTTAACATAGTATAAAATTTAAGATTAATAATGAATTAAATATAATAAAAATACTTAACAATCAATTAATTACGGTTTTACCGTAAT
>CAYGQJ010000130.1:0-11547 GCA_964351845.1 uncultured Flavobacteriaceae bacterium
TTAGCTTGTGCACTATCATCATAGCGATTGCTCACCTTCTCAAAGAATTTTGCTATTTGCTCGTATATGTATGTGAAAAAACCATCGTGTTTACGATGGTTTTTTACATTTGTATGTTTATTAAATAACACTACAAGAAATAAACGTAGCCCTACCTACTTATTGGTTAGCCAATGCTATATCAATAGAATCTTCATTGACATTGAGTGTTAGTCTTTTACTCGATACAATAAGCTCTTTAATAGGAGAGTTCATAACTGTAAACACAGTTTGATCATCTTGAGTAGCAGTTGTGACTTGTTTATCTGAAAGAACATTTTGTATAATTGTTAGAATTTCTGGTTGTTCTTCTTTGAATGTAATTGTATATGAAATAAGATTATATAAATAATTTATTTCATCAACTAGAGATTCAATATCATTTAATTCTCTAAAATCATTCTGAGATAAATTTGCAAAAACTTCACCGTTTTCATTTGGATATTTATCCTTAAAAATATTTACCATCATAAAAATAAATTCTTCTGTAGGGCATTTTTTTAGATACTCTAAAAATGATGCTCTATCAGGTAATGTAATTAGGTACTCTTTATCTCTCAATTTTGACTTTCCTAATACATATTTATATTTATTTACATAATATAGCCACTCTGTTTTTATATCTTCCATCTTCTTAAATATTATTGAAATATTATATATTCTAAAAATTCTTGGGTTCTTTCCAAGATAAACCTTTCCTCAAAGTCTTCAAGAATGGTTCCTATTTTATCATAATCCCTTCTTCCTTCTTCTATGGTAAGCTTATAAGATAATTTAGATCTTTCAATTTCCATTTCTTTATAAATTTTCTTTATTATTGACTGATCAAATTGTTTAGTCTTTTTCAAACTATATATAATGCCGTTATCCCCAATTGCTCTTAATTCTTGTAATTCAAATTCTAAAAATGTCTTAATATCATCATTACTAAAGCGAGAATTATTAGGGTGGTTATGCGTAATTATAGCATCCTTTAATTGTTCTATTCTTTCTTTTGTGAGTTTTACCCCTTTTCCAAAAAGATCAGCTATCCTTACATAATCTTCAGCTCCAGAAGTCACTGCTTTCTTACTTTTAAACCCTTTTCCTTGACTCCAAGCAAATATAAACTCGTTTTTCTCGATTTTGATACCCTTTTCTATATCCTTGACAATCTTTGGAGCTAGATCATCAATTAAACGAGCAGATTTAATAAATCTTCTAGTATCTTCTGGAAACTTTAAAGTTGCATCTAGCTCATCTATATTTCGTGATGAAAGTTCAATCGTATCATCTACCTGCTTCCTTAACCCTTTTATTGTTCTAGCAGCTCCTTTTACTACCTGAACTCCTGAATACACTGCTATAAGAACTTCAAAAATCTTAAAAATATCTTCACCAAGATTTTTAGAAATTACATATTTAGCTTGTGACGTATCATAGCGATTGCTCACCTTATCAAAGAATTTTGTGAGTTGCTCGTATATGTAAGTAAAAAAACCTGCCTCTTTTAATTTTTCAAACTCTTTACGAAAGGTTTCAAATACTTGCTCTGAATCGCCACTTAAAAACCCTGCAAAAAAACTAAGTAAATCTACTAAACTCGCTATAAAGTTAATCACTCCATTATAAACGCCAACAAAAAAGGCATTTAATGTGAATGCACTATCTACAAAACCTTCAATAAAATTCACCAAACCTTCTTTTACAAAAGAGACAATGCCTTTAAAAAACTCATATATCTCTTTAAAGATTTTTATGAGAATACTGTTTTTCCCACTTTCTTTAAAAAGGACAACATCTGGTTTACTTTTTAACGTGTTTATATCTAAATAATCTGCTATAATGGCATCAAAAAACTCAAATTGTTTTATTACTCCGTTAAAAAATAATCCAGCCTCTTGAGCAGCTTCTGCCACAGGGAATATAGGTGTGTACTGATTATCTTCTTTTAAATCGCCACTAGCCGTGTAGGGTTGCCAATATTTCTCGTCTTGTATCTTTACACTACGAATCTCTCGGGCTAAACTACCAAGAATAGGCTTCCAAAATTCTTGTAATTCTCTTTTAAGTTCTGTTTTAATAAGATTTCCTATAAAACTACGCTTAAAGAAATTACTTCTAGGGTTTTCTAGATAATCATCAAAAGCACCTGAAAGTGCGTCTTTTAAGAGAGTAATATCTTCTTTACTTTCTGTAAAACTTCGCACATATTTATCTATATACTCTTGATAAAGATAACTATCATCATCTACTGCTTCTACAACAGCATCTCCAATGACAAATCCTACTATTTCGGCAATGTTTGAATACCTAATATTTGCCAATCGTAAATCCTTATCTGCTGGTTTGTAATAATCTATGGGCTTTTTATCTTGTACTATAAGGTAGAGTTTGATCACATCATCATCTACAACCTCATTCGCAAACTTATCTTTTATTCGTCTAGCGTCATTACTTACTGTGACTACATAACGTACTGCTATAGACGTATTTTCTGTAAGCTCATCATCTTTATAAATAGCAGCGTCCCAAGCCACTCCAAAAGGACTATCCTTAAAAAGACTTTGAACTTCTGGAAAACTACCACCACTTCCCGAAAATGCAATCGCATCGAGGACATTTCCAGATGTCTCTGGAAGGTTCAAAAACGTTCGATTGGTAGGGCGTAAGGCTTCGATTCCTTCTTCATTAAATTCGTCAAAAATGCTCATGACACTGTGTTTTTTACTTTTTGTACATACTTTTCACATACGCCCAGCGTATCTTCTGGATAGAGCTGTTGGATATGAGGATCTGTCGCTAAGCATTTTTTCATCTGCTCTTGAGTGATCACTACGATATCCAGATAATAACCTAGATCCCGTCCCCATAATTGGGTGTTTACCATCGGGAAATCACACACCACGTAGAGATCCCAATCTTTTCCTTCTAGGGTATGCCATTGGGCAACAGGAACCCTCGCTCTACTCCCAAAAAGATAGATGGCAGCTACAGAGGATACCGTTTCTATTTTCGCTTTAAGCGCACCAAAAAGATATGGCAGCACCGCTTCTGGCTGCCATATCATATCTATTCTTACACCACTCATTAAAAGGTGTTTTCTTCATTAGCGGTATTTACGACAAACCGACTTGCAGGCATAGGGCCTTGGATATCCTGAAAAGTGATGGCATTGCCACCGCTATCAAAGAGACGTTCTTCTATATACGCTTGAGGTGTGGTGACATCTCCGTAAGTAATCACGACGTCTTCCTGATCACAGTCAACCGTTAGCGTGTCTAATGGATGATTAATCGTAATGCCTGGTTTTGTAAATTCAAAAACCGTCACTTTTGTAAAATCAACCGTAAATAATAGGGAGCCATAGAGTAAACTTCCCGTGTTTGGGTCGGCTGTTACTGTAAATTGCTTTGCCGTCACTCCTGTTATTGTGGATAATTGCGTTGCTAATGCTTCATAAAAAAGTGCCGCAGTGTCAGTTGCTTGCCAAGCAGCATCTCTTTGTATGGTAATAGTCTCTCCTTGACAACGGTATTGTCTTGGAAAAACATACTCAGTTTCTAAATCTCCTATGGTTTTACCTGCTGCATCTCCATCGAGTTGACGGAAAGAAAACTGTAAGAGTCCTTTTTGTGAGTTTGCCCCTGTGTTTAAGTCTGTAAAGACTGTCGTCTCATTGGTAATCTCACTTAAACAACCTGTTTGATCTGACTCTTGAAAATCACTCTCATCATCGCAATGACAAGGGAGAGGCTTTTCTACTTTAAGTCCTAGGCTGTCTGCTTGTAAAATAGTAAGGGACGTAGGGACTTGTGTTTTCCAAGCTTCTCCTTCTTTTACTCCTAGCGGTTGTTGTAACTCTTCTACAATAGACAGATATAATGGATCGTCTAAAACAGGGAGTTCTCCTCCATCCCATACATTGCCCGTAGCCATGTAATGCATCATCGCATTTTCAAAGCCTGGGCGTACGGTGACGACCACACGTGCCATACCAGCTTGCATAAACTTTCTAAACGTAGGATCATCATTTTCATATTGATACAAGTCTGCCCATTTATCTCGATTTGCCCAATAAAAAGGATAGAAATTATACGACATAATATCCCACTCTATGGCTTGTTCTAGAAATGTCGCAAATGAGGTATAGGTATCCAAACGCTGATTGAGTTTTACTTCTGCATTTTCTAACGTACTGCCTTGATGCATCCCACTTTTTCCATACGTACGATCGCCATTCTGATCTCGATCAATAAGGTATGAGACACAGTTTTTACGTAATACCGTTTGTTCTATCTGACGGTAAAATAACGGATTGGATGCTTTAAGAACGGTGGCCGCTTCTGTTTCGGCCACAAATTGTTCTTTATAAGCTGCCAGCTTTGCTTCATACGCACTCATAATTGCGTTAAATGCTGTTAATTGCCAAGCCTGATAGGCTTCTGGGGTTAACTCACATTTGATACGTAAACTTAGTGACATTCCTCCTACATCGCCTCCATGAAAACTGACGCCTAATTCATTACGGATAGGTCGATTTATAATCTCAGAATTACTCTGAATATTTATAGTATCGTGCACTGTCTCCTCAGGCATTGTAAAACTAGAACGCTCAATAGTTAGGGTGCCATTGGTATTTTCAAAATCATTATGAATATATGTAAACCCAAATTTTCCAATGTAATGGGTTACTCCATAATTTTCAGGAATTTCCACCGTCCAATTTTTTGCCCCAGGATAATGATAATCTGGCAAGTAACTACCGCTCCCTCCGTTATCACTAAATGCAGCAGACATATACATAATTTCATCTGCGGGTGCGTTGACCTCTGCATTGTATCGTGCTGCCCATGCTCTATAATTAACTCTATTGAGATTTGATGCACTCATAAGTCCGTTGGTTCTAGGATCTAGAGGCTCTTCTAATACAGTCCCTTGGTTTCCTTCTATGGTTTCTGTTAAGGCAAGTCTATGTAATCGAGAGGGCTCTGGAATAAAAAACTCATACATAAGACGTTTTCCATAATTATAGATTTGATTTTTATAGACTTTATCTATCCAGCGGTATACCCCCACAATATGTTTATCGCCTTCACGATTATCAAAACCATGTCTGTTATTTTCTTCATACTCCTCTACAATCTTGGTAATACGTTCTTCTTTTACTTTTTGCACGACGCGATCCATGGCGATGGAGGTGATTTCTTGAGCTTCGGTTACTGCCTGACTAATACTATCTTCTTGTGAGGTATTATTAGCAAAACCTCCTCCAGCATTAAACTGAATATAATCATTACCGCCACTTACATTGGCAAATGCATCGATACTTGTTGACTCAGCGATGACCTGAGCCACTTCATTTTGCATTTCAAAACGATTTGTTGTGCTGGTATCTGTAAGTTGCTCTTTTTCTGTCTCAGAAGTTGATGATATGGTGTTTTCTGAACGACGTAATCTTCTTGTACTTTTTTCTTTATACTCACGCGCCATCACATTTTCTATATGTGACACTTCTCCCTCTACGTAGCAATGTACATTTTGTTCTACACGCCTGTAATCTGCAATACCTAGCTGACGCATTCCAAATCCTGAAGGAATAAAAGGGATTTCAGTTGTATCTTCACTTTCATCTCCACCTCCTATCTCTTGGCACAACACATCTTTAGATATGGATACAAAAGGATTGACTATTTGATCAAAGGTCAACATGTCTCCATTTTGTAGCGTAATCGTTCCAGAAAGTGCTGGCACTCCTTCGCTTGCTTCTAATGCTATCCCTCCTGCTTGAGGAAAAATTCTCAATGTTCGAAAATACATTTCATCAGTAGTATCGCTATAGGTAGTTAAATAGATAGTATCTGTGATCTCATTTCCATTGGTAAAGGTTAGCGTACAAGAAATATTCTGAATATTTACCTCTTTACTATACCCTTGTAGGTCTATATGATATTCCCAATACCATTTTCCCTCATTATCTATTGGTGTATTTTCAGATCGTAAGGTAATCGTATAGCAAACATCTTTACTATCTACGAGTCGTCTATCGGCTTCGCTCAGGATAGTCCCTTTGATACTAAGTTTTTTATGAGATAATTCTTTGTTTTCTATTTCTACTTCTGACAACCGTGTCTCCTCCTTAGAAAATAAACTATAAGCTTCTTCAAAAGTAGTAATACGCTCTACAGGGGTGAGGCGTGACAACGTATTAAAAAGGAATGAAGACATCTCTTGTGCTGACTGTGTCACTTCTATTTCTGGACGAAATGTAAACGTGAACTTTGGCAAGTCTGGGAACTTAGTCTTTGAGATTTTACTAAATAAAAACTCTTCCTCTTCAATGGTTTTAAGTTGATCCTTACGACCTTGATACCACGTCTCTTGTTCTTGCGCTAATGCAGTAGCATATTGATCCTTGAGGGTCTTAACTGCTGCATTATGTGTTTTAAAAGCATTTTCATACGCTACATCATACGCCACCCTATACTGCCTTTCTAAATGCTCAAGTTCCTCTTTTGCTAACATAAGCTGCTCTAACTTATAACTTGCAATGGCAGATACTATTCGAGCTTCTGTTTTTTTAGAAGCACGTTTAAAAACAGATGTATTAGCACTACTACTAGTAATTTCTGGTGTATCTATTACGTCATTTGGGATGACAATTCGTGCATAGGCGATTTCTTTATATAATGCAAGCGCCTCTTTTTCTGTCATATCTTCTCTAATAATCTCTTTACTGATATCTAGAAAATGATTTGCAATAATCAAGTTAATAAGTGATTCTCTCGCCTCGTGATCTTCTTGTGTCCTGAACTGATGATATAGATTCAACCATATGGCTTCTTCATTTATTAATCCATCATTTCCTACGACCTCAAGAAGTTTATTATTAAGTTCTTGAAAATCAAATTTTCTTCTATTCTTTTGAATCCAAGATCCAAGGTCATGAAGCACCTCATTTTCAGCACGTATTTCGTTCTTTTTTAAAATATTAAGTGTTGCACTTCGACTTTCATAGGTTCCATCAGAAATTTCTCTGACTCTTTTTGAACCATTATCATCTATTAATTCATAGACAAATTTACGGCTAGGTTTTGCAGAACCTATAAGCTCTGGCGCTCTAAAACTTACAAACCTAAATAAGGTTTGAGATCCTTGTTCTTTCATATTATTTTTTGTTTTTATTAGTATTAATTCCCCTGTATGATATTATTGTTTCACTCTATACATGATCACTCAGGACGCATCTAAGCTTAAGCACCACACCACACACCTAGATAGCAGTCCCTTGTGATTATATGTATGTCTCTTTTTATGTTATACCACTTAAGGAATCCCCTAAGTCCAAACACCCCACGTAAAATTCCCTAGAGTATCCTTAAAGTGATATAACGTAGGCCTATAGCCGCAGCTATGCCTCTGTTTCTTTTTTTATTCATAAAACCATTTGTATTGCTTTAAATGCACAGCATATCCATGCATTTTAAAAACAAGACATACAAAGTCTTATACCCAAAAATGGGTTGTGTGTGGTGCTTTTTAAAAATGGGTAGGACTTACATCGACAACATAGTTCCCCTTATGCGTCAGTCCTGAGTGTGTGGTGTGTTTTGGTTTGAAAATAGGTGTAGTGGTGATTTCTATTTTCAGTATAAATCTCGTAATTCTAGGGTTAAGTCAGCGCTGAAATTTTGCTAAGCCTTTACTAAAACTACGAAAACATAAAAAAAAATCGTTTTTTTATGAAGTTTCTTTTCAGAAAAGAGCCCCTAATAAAAAACAGTAACTTTATAGTTAAACCACTATGGATAGCACTGAGAATCAACGCACCACAGAAAACGCCCGATGCATCCATAAAGTGACTTAACTATACTATTGTACAACGTACGTTATACAATTATTATTTTTTATCTCCCGACATATAGTTACGCAAGGGAAATGTATTCTTTTTAATCTCTATTTAAAATTGAGTATGTTATCGGCTATAATGTCCCCTTATATGATAACACTCCGTGTATGGTAACAACTATCTAAATGATGTGGTATAAATCCTGCTGCTATTGAACTCTAAAGAACGTCAATTTTTCTTTACAAGTACATATCAATTTTTAAAAAAACTGTTAAAATCAACCTATTCTTTTATAATTAACTCTTAAAACTATCTAAAGTTCTTTGAGTTGCAGTAACTACCGATCAATATTTACTTTCAGATTGTTTTATTAACATAGAAGCAAAAACCTCATAAAAAAACTCTTCTGTTAATATTGAATTGCAATGATTAGTAGTATAAACTCCTATTTCGTTACCCTTCTTTTTTTGTTTTTTTATTTCCACACTTGAGCAATGCTCAGCATAAACACTAGAGGAACCTCATCCTGTTTTTGTTTTTTTGTTTCATTCCCACGAAGGTGGGAATCTTGTCCTGTTTTTATTAAACTAATTTTATCCTTCGACACTACTTTAGTTAAAAAATAAAACTAAACTTCTTTCACACAAAAACCGAACCTAACTTAGGCAACCCTTCCTTTGATTGAGGGAAGTGAATTCATGTTTTTGGTAACACATGTCAATAATACAATAGCTTGTTTCTATTCACAAGAAATAGCAAATTTTGAATCAGTCTTTTCAGTAGAAGTAGATTTGTAACAAGAGGAAGGTGAAAGCCAGCATTTAGTAAAAAAATATTTATACACTCTAATGAGCTAGTAGCTGTTGTCTAGTTGAGTGAACTTAAGATCTATTTGTATCAGGTTCCCGCCTCCGCGGGAATAAAGCATTTTGACAACATCTCATAGAGTTCTGGATGTTTTCTTTTAAAAAGGGCTGGGCGTTCAAAAAAATATTCGGAGGCGACGGCAAAAAACTCGGTTTGACTCGTACCCCCATACCTCCGTATATCGGAAGCATCGGTATTGATCGCTTCCATTTCTTTATGCATCAACGCCAACCAAGGCGCAATGTATTGATGTTCTAGTAAACGTTCTGGAATTCCGTCGGTGGCGCCATCTGTATGATCTAAGAGGTGTACAAACTCGTGAATAGCCGTATTGCCTTTGTCGGTAGCGTTGGTAAATCCGTGATGTAACGCTTTGCGCGAAAGGATCATTTGGTTCTTAAAACGCCCCGTACCGACCAATCCTGCTATTCTGCGGTCTTGAACATCGGCATCAAAAGATAGGTTTTCATCAAAATGGTCCGGATAAATTAATACCGTACTTAAATTATTATAATGCCATTCTTTAAACCCAAACACCGGAATCACCGCACTTGCCGCAACCAACATCATATCAAATTCTTCTAGTTCAAATCGTACAGCTTCGACATTGATTTCTTGTAAGAAGCGCATCATACGCTTTTGAAAAATCAATTGCTTTTCAGCTTCGAGGTTTTTGTAAAAGGCTACGTTTTTAAGCAGTACATCGTGCCAATGTTTTGGAAATGGTTTTAGAGGTTTCTTTGTCCGCTTTCGCGAAAGCAAAAAAAATACCACAACAATGACTACTAAAGGGATGATATATGCCATGGTGTAAATATAAAAAGTAAATAGCAATGCTTGTCCCTGAGTAGTCAGGAATCTTGAGCACAGTCGAGAACTAAATTAAATACTAGGATGCATGAAATTCTCGACTGCGCTCGAACAGACAAAACAAAAATGACTGTATTCAAAGAATGAGGTTTCCGCCTACGCTGAGATTGCCGCCTACACGGGAATCAACATGAAAATCGCCATCATAATCATCACGGCATTTTCAATAAACGTGGCTTCTGTCATAGGAAGTTTAAGCGCGGTACCTAAACAAGCGCATTGAATCTCTTGTTTGCTAAGTATACTTCTCGTCACGCCTATGGTAGTGATTCCTAAAATAACCAAAGTGGCCACCAAAGCCGTTGGAATTGCTATACGTACTAAAAATAATATACCGAGAGTCAGTTCTGTAAATGGGTAGATCCACCCATAGATTCCCACACGTTTTGCCAGAGGATCATACATACGAAAACTCATCACAAATCCTTTTAGATCTAAAAATTTAAAGAAGCTAAACACAATATAAAACAAGCCCATAAAATCTAGCATAGCATCTCGTCCATTCCATTCCTTATAATGCATGGCAATACTCGCCACGGTAATGTACCCAAAAATGAGAAACAATGGTCGTAATTGCACCCATTTGGAGGTTTGTATCTCATCAGACGTAGTAAAAACGTTGGTTTCCTCTTTTTTGGTAATGGTATATTTTTCAGCAAGACCTTGCTGTAATTGGGATATAGGAATAGGAGAAGCGGTGGTAAGCACCGCTTCTCCTTTTTCTAGTGACACCACAACCTCTTGAACCCCTGTTATGGCTTTTAGATCGCGCTCTACGCCAGCGCGACATCCATTACAGGTCATTCCTTGTATGGTATAGGTCTGTTCCATTTTATTCGTGATCATGATCGTGTGCCTCTTCTCCTGCTACTTCTTGTCCTTCAGGAGTTTCTTTCCAATCAAAGACCAGCAACTGACTGTTTCTATAATTACTCACCAAGAGTTGGCCCTCGTATTGTATAACTTCTATCGGCTTTTCAACACTATCAGATAGGATCTGTTTTAATCCGCCTTCATGATCAAAAACCAACACACGGCTGTTTTCAAAATCGGTCACAAATAGTTCGGTGGCGCCTACAAAAATTCCCGTGGCGGCATTCATGTTTTGATCGTTTCCTATCATTTTTAAGAAGGTGCCTTTTTTATCAAATACCTGCACACGATTATTATAGGCATCGGCTACCCAAATTTCATTTTCGGTGATTTGCACATCGGTAGGGTAATAAAAATCCCCAGCGGCTTTTCCTTCTTTCCCAAAAGAGATAAATTCTTTTCCGTCTTTACTGTATAGAATACGGTTGTTGTAAAAGTCAGCAATCGCTTTTTCTTGGTTATATGAAGAAACGCCTGCAGGCGCATCTAAAGAATCCGAAAGCACCAAGGCTTCCTTTTTGCCTTGATCGAAAATACTGACCTCATCATTTCCGTATTGAGGAACAAACAGTACATCACCTTCATTACCAATATGCATCGGTCGATCTAAAGAATCGATCGTTCGTATCGTTTTCCCTTCCTCATCTATCAATACCAATCGGTTGTGATCACCATCACTTAACCAGATTCCTTCAGAGGTCACTGCCATCCCTATAGCATTGACGCCTGTGATAGGGATTGCTTTGGTGAGTTGCCAGCTTTTTGCAACTTCTTCTTTTTCTGCACAGCTTAGTAGGAATACTAAAGCGAGTGCGCTATATATGTATTTAGTCATTTTTGTTTTTTATGTTAGTTACTACCTAAAGGCTTATGTCTGTTCGAGGAAGTTCTCGACTGCGCTCGAACGGACGCTATTGTATTTTTTCTCTCCCCATCACTTTAGGAACAGGAAAAGGGTATTTGTATTTATTCTATCTGACAATCATTACATAATTGACATTCTAATTATTGTTTATTTTCTTTTTTTCATTGCCAAAAAAAGAACCAGATTCCCACCTTCGTGGGAACAA
>CAYGQJ010000131.1:0-5258 GCA_964351845.1 uncultured Flavobacteriaceae bacterium
TCGATTTTTAGTGTCCTGCGTTTGCTTAAGGGGGTAATACCCTTTATTTTTACTAGAAAATAAACCCTCATGAAATTCTGTTGTCCATGCTAGAATCCATGCTTGCCTTTTTGGGAGCAACAGCGTTATTAGCGTTTTCTCCAGGACCCGATAATATCTATGTGTTGACACAAAGTGTGGTCAATGGGCGTGCTTCTGGACTCGCAACTACGGCAGGACTCATCTCAGGTTGTATTGTACATACTACATTGGTTGCTTTTGGTGTTTCAGCGATTATTGCGGCATCGCCTACGGTATTTTTTATCATCAAAGCATTTGGAGCAGCGTATCTTTTGTTTCTTGCCTATAAAGTGTTTAAGAGCGACGCCAAAGTGTCTCTCACAGACGGCGCTCCAAAAAAGAGTTATGGAAGCTTATTCAAGCAAGGCGTCCTGATGAATATCCTCAACCCGAAAGTCACTATTTTCTTCCTCGCATTTTTCCCTGGGTTTTTATGGGAACCAGAAGGGAATACCGTGTTTCAGTTTTATGTGCTAGGCATCTTATTTATGATAGAATCCTTTATCATTTTTGGAGGCATCGCTGTGTTGGCAGGAAGTATTTCGGGTCATCTTAAAAAAAGCAATCAGATAGGTGTTGTCCTGAAATGGTTACAGATTCTCGTTTTTATTGGGATCGCGGTTTTCATTTTAATGTAGCTTTCGTACTTCAACGATGTTCAGCATAAACTTCTTTGTCACGATGTTCCTTAAAAGCGTAATTAGCCCTATTTTTACATAGTGAAAACCAAGGTAAAGATCATAGAATGTCCTCGTGACGCGATGCAAGGAATTAAAGATTGGATTCCGACCGAAGCAAAAGTGCAGTACATCCAGTCGCTGCTGCGCTGTGGTTTTGATACCATAGATGTAGGAAGTTTTGTATCCCCTAAAGCCATCCCACAGATGGTCGATTCGGCCGAGGTATTGCACAGCTTAGATCTTTCTAAAACCGATAGTAAACTGCTTACCATCGTGGCAAACGTACGTGGCGCCACCGATGCGGTCACCCACGAGATGGTCGATTATCTAGGCTATCCTTTTTCGATTTCTGAGAATTTTCAGATGCGTAACACCCATAAAACCATCGCACAGTCTGTTGAGGTATTGAAAGAGATTTTAGACCTTGCCCATAGCAACGATAAGCAAGTGGTGGTGTATATCTCTATGGGATTTGGAAATCCGTACGGAGATCCGTGGAATGTGGATATTGTTGGGAAGTGGACCGAAAAGCTAAGTGCCATGGGCGTGAAAATTCTCTCCTTATCGGATACGGTGGGAACGTCAAACCCTGAAAATATCAACTACCTATTTTCGAATTTAATTCCTAAATACCCAACCATTGAGTTTGGTGCCCATTTACATACCACACCGACAACCTGGCACGAAAAAGTAGATGCTGCATACAAAGCAGGATGTCGTCGTTTTGATGGGGCTATTCAAGGGTTTGGAGGTTGCCCAATGGCAAAAGATGAACTCACAGGAAATATGCCGACAGAAAAGTTAGTTTCTTATTTCGCTTCTGTAAAAGCCTTTGATAATATCAATGCGATGTCTTTTGAAAGCAGCTATAATGAGGCGTTAAAGGTATTTGAGAAGTATCACTAAAACTTATTTGCGTATAAAATGCGCTTTTGTAATCGTCGTTTCGTCTACTTCATAAATGGCGATAAACTCTAAAACATCGACTCCTTTACGACCCGTTATTTCTTCGTGATCGATGACTTTATTCCCTAAAGCAATCCTATGGAGTAGTTTTGAATGGAGATTTGGAGAGCTTTCAAATATTTCACTGTAGGTGGCTCTGATGTGTTCGCGACCTTTTACAAATGGTTTCTTTTCAGAGAACGCGAACAACTCGGCATCAGGAGCGTGCATAGCGACAAAGGCTTCTATATCTCTATTGTTGTAGGCATCTAGTTGTTTTTGGACAATGTTTTCAGGAAGCATATTTTTAATCTACTACTTTAAAGGTGATAGGTAACGTATAGGAAACGGCTACTGGTTTTCCATTTTGTGTGGCTGGCGTAAAGTTAGGGAGCAGTGCTATCACTCTTTTTCCTTCTTCGACAAACTCTGGTCGTGTAGATGTTGCTTCAATATTATAAATATTTCCATCTTCTCCAATAACAAACGTTACCTTGGTTATAGCTGTTCCCGAAAAATTAATATCTGTAGCAATTTCTGTATTAAATTTTCTATTTACAAAACGGGATATTTGTAGGGAAGTACATTTTTTCATTTCTTTCTCGTCGTTGGTTACTCTACAATCACCTATTAATGGAGGTGTCTGTACTAGAGCATAAGGTACTATGGTATTTTCGTCAAATTCTTTTGTTTTAAATACAGGTTTTACAAGAGAATTCAGAACTCTTGCTTTAGGGTATTTACTTTTTAATTTCTTAAATTTTTTAGGTTTAGCATCTGCTGTTTTTGTGACTTCTAGTTGAATCAAAGGAAGGTGAAATAGTGTTGTAACTCCTTTGTCAACTTGAATTCGCATATAGCTGTAAATATTAGATTCATAGCCTATATGGATTTCATTTTCTTTAAGAATCCAATTGGTGTCTGTCAATTCCTTAAAAATAGTCGCTATTTGACTTCTTGTGTTTTGTAACTTTAATTCAAAGACACCATTTCCTTTAAAAATAAAAGAGGATCCCATAAACATGTCTTTTAGTTCTTGTACTTTTTCAGGCAAGGCGTCTGTATTTTTATGTAATGTGACGTTTGTTACTTTCCAAGTTCCCATCACTTCTTTGGGCGTTATAGATTGCGCACATAGGTAAGACGAGGCGAATAGTAAAAATAAGCATAAACGAACTTGAGACATAACTTGTTAATTTCCTAGCAAGAACTAGAAATTAATTGACATACTCAAATTTATAGTAGCGATAGTTTATGAAGGCATTCTCGCCTTTATAAATTTAACCTGACCATTGTGATTAGATTCATGTTCTACGACATGAAACCATTTACAATAGGCATTAGTTGGTCCCCATGGCCAATCGGTATCTACAGCAAGTAACCACTCATCATCACGATTTTTCAATTCGCTTAAGGTATAAGAGCGTACTTCATCAAGCGCATCTAGGTAATAGGTAAGATCATTGCCTTTTATTTTTTTACGAGCATCGTCTCCCAAACCAGAAGCAACATTCCAGCGTTCTCGATCTTTGCGAGACCAATATCCCCAATTTTTGCCTTCAAACGTATGTATCTGATAGAAACGTTCTGTGGCTGCCAAATGTAAAAGCATTGCTCCGATAGTGTTTGCTTTATCATCTATTAAAAAGTCAAGCTGTTCTTGTGTAAGACCGCGTACTTGGTCTACGACAACATTTCGCATCCAATTCATCATAGAGACCAACGTTCCAATTTGTGGGGAGTACCCAGCTTTAGGACCTACGATGTTAATTCCGTCTTGTATAGGCATAGATGGAGCGCCTATTAGCGGCATTGTCATAAGGCTTAGTGTACCAGCAGCAGCAAAGGATGATTTCTTTAAAAAGTCACGGCGGCTGTAATCAGGCGGTGTGGTTTCCATAATATGATATATTGATTAGGTAACCACAATATAGGAGGACGGATTAAAAGAGTGTGTTAATGCCGACTTAAAAAGCTGTTAATAGGTTTGCGATGCTCTTTAGTTTTTGGATCGCAATTCTTTTAATCGTTGTATGGCATTTTGATTACCAGGGTTTAAGGACAGTGATTTCTCAAAATATAGTATCGCATTTTTATCATCTTTTAAATATACATATCCTTCGGCGAGACTATCATACAAATTTGCGGAGTTTGGATACAGTGTTGTTGCAAATTCATACACAGCAATCCCTTCTTTTGAGGTTAAAGGATTAAAAATGAGTTGCAATCCAAGGGTATTCAAATTTCCTTCAGGGATCACTAACGAAGGATCTTCCTTTTTCATTTCTTCATATAATGATCCTAACGCTGTATGTTCCTGTTGTTTTGCCTTCTTGAAAAAACCGTAAAAATCTAAGGGTGTTTTATTCCCTTTTTTAGATACTATAGAAATGAGTTGTTCTGAGATCTTATTTTCCTGTGGTGTATTTGTGATGAAATCTAACGAGCTTTGGTCATTTTTAAGATACGTATTCATAAAATGGAGACTATAGGTCGTTGCTAGTTGATACGATGCCATAATCTTTTGATCACTCTTATCTTGTTTTGGGTTTCGCTCTTCAAACAGTACCCCTAAGGTGCTAAAGTGCAAATGCGACAGATCGTGTAAACGTATTTTATAAGCATCACACTCCGTCAACGCATCATAAAAAGTAAAATCTGTGTTTAGGGAGTTGGGTATATTTTCTTGCTCCATAACAGCTGCGGGAATTTCTTTTTGGGCTAGGTGCATAAAAGGGATGGTCGCTTTTTTTATATCGTAAAAAGCTGTTGACTTCAAAAGATCAGGATTATAGCGGATGGTGCCATCAAGACTTAGGTTTGCTTTTATAATAGGATTGCTCATTTGTAATAATACATTGGACAGTCCGCCAAAACTAAACCCCATTGTTCCGACAGTATTCATATTTGCTGATGGGAAATTCGAAATCTCCTTGATGAGAAATTCAAGATCTCTCGCTTGGGTTTCTATAGCACGTTCTGGTTTTTTAAAACGTTTGGAAACAGTTCCTCGACTAGGGCTTGAAATCACAATATATCCATGACTAGCTAAGAGTTCGCATAAGGCAAAATTCTCTATAGATGAAAATTCAAAACCAGGCGCATATATAATTACAGGAAAAGTACCTTTTGCTGGGGCTAGATCCTTAAAAGCAGTGGTATTTTCTTTGAGATGCTGTTGATTCGCTGGTGTGTTTTTATAATAAAACCAATCTAAGAGAAAGTAATTAGGCAGATGTTCCCATTCTTCTTCTTCTTTCAAAACCTCCATATAATTCAAAACCGATAAGGGAGACTTATCTTTTGTAACTACCGTTGATGGATACCAAATACTCACCGGAATCGGACGAAAGGATGGCGTTGCATTGATATCAGGTTTTGAAATATAGCTTCGGGTGCTATCGATTGCGGTATAATGTGAAAATCCTACGGCATACGTACCGTTTTTTAAATCAATATCTTTTAGGGAAGTTTGACTATAGGTAGTTTGTAATAGGATAAAAAACAATACGATGGGTAGTGCTGATTTCATAGTTGGCTGATTGTGTACACAATCAAAGATGCCATTTCTAT
>CAYGQJ010000131.1:5358-11436 GCA_964351845.1 uncultured Flavobacteriaceae bacterium
CTGTCGAAGGGGTGTTGATAATCAAAAGATCAAAAACTTCGACAGGCTCAGTTTGACAAACTAAAAGTACTTTTCTAGTCTATATATGGGACTAATTATTTTATTGCTTTCGCGAAAGCGGTCTTACCTCCAACCACAGGGAGTGAAAGTGTCGTTCCTGAAAGATCGAATGTAAGTTGTGTACCTGGCTTTGGATGCAAGGTGAATTCGTTGTCGCTTGAAAAAATCATTAAGCCAATTTGCTGTCCTTTTTTGATCACTTGATCATCCGGCATGAAGTCAAAGGTAACGTCATAAAATGTACCTGGCACTAACGGTTCTTCGGTACGGATCGAACGATGATTTTTTGGATCTGCCCATCCGCGGGTGATAATATTATCAGTGATTTTTACTTTATCACCTTCATTCCATGGTAACGAGACTAACCAAACAGATAAGTTTGCAGCTGGCTTATTACTAGCCATTCGTACGGTGATTTTTGGAGTTCCTGAAATATGCAGATCTTCTGTCAACTCAGGCGTTACATACAACAAACGATGTTCTGAACTCGCTGCTTTTGCATGATCTGCTCCTTTGATGGTGTAGTCGTCTGTTAAAGACTCTGTTTTTTTACTTTTATGTTGCTTTGTAATTAAATTTCCTTTTTGAGATCCGCCAGCACCTAGATATAAAGTAACATCTGATGCATCAGGATTTGGATATTCAGCATACGGAGTTGGGTTGTCTCTCTTGTCATCTTCACGTACAATCCATGCACGGGCATCATTTTCGACCTCATTTTCAATACCGTGTAAGTATCGTGTAAACCATCGGTTACGCATTTTCATAGGCGGTGGACCTCCATGACCATTTTGGTGATAAAAAATTTGAGAAGGAATCCCTTGTGCTTTAGCTTGTGCATAAATACGGTAGCTATGCTCAGGCATCACATTCCAATCATTAAACCCATGTGACATCAGCAAAGCAGCTTTCATAGGTTCCATCTGATTCAGGTAATCTCTTCCTGCCCAGAAGTCGTTATAATCTCCCGTAATACGATCCATACCGTTCATCATCTCCGTATCGCGTACGGTCTTATTATTATACGGACGTTTGGCTTCATCACCACTATGGATGAAGTCATATAGCACATCAATATCTTCTCCTAAATAGCCTCCGGGGGAGCGAACTAAGCCATTTGAACGGTAGTAATGATAATACGAAGTGTTAGGGGCAATAGGAATGATCGCTTCTAGTCCTTCGACACCTGTGGTCGCTGCAGCAAGAGGTAAGGTACCATTATAGGAGGTTCCTGTCATTCCTACTTTTCCTGTAGACCAGAATGCATCTACGGTTTCGTTTCCATCTATGGAGGTGTATCCTTTTCTTTTTCCTGTAAGCCATTCGATGACGGCTTTTGGGGCAAGGGATTCATTAGGTCCTCCTACGGTAGGTGCTCCTTGTGAAAGCCCTGTACCGGGTGATGATGAGTGTACAACGATGTATCCTCGTGGAATCCACGTTTTCAAATGAGAATTTGAAATGATAGGGCGCTTTCCTCTACGTTTTACTTCGGGATGTACGCGTTCTTCATTAGCCGGTTTTCCAAGTTCGTGCTCCACATTCCACATCGTGCCAGGAAGATCTGCTGCAACACCCGCAAAGTAGGGACTCGTTACGTATACGATCGGTAATTTTAATCCCTCCGTATCGGTTTGTTGTGGGCGTGTCACCGATACGTGCATACGATCCATTGTGTCATCGCCATCGGTATTAAAATCGGTTTCTACCCATAGATCATGACGTATCCAGCTACTTGGATCTTCAAAAGCGGGGACTATTTGTGCTTCTCCATCTTTGAAGATAGGCGTGGCCTTAGGTTCTGTTTGTTGTGCGCACGCTATGGTAAAACTGGCGAGTACGAGTAAGAGAAAATGGATGTTTCTATGTATTTTCATAAAATAATTACGGTTATAAAGTGGATAGAAAGATAGGGATATTCCACGGGAATGTAAAGAAGCTGGTTATCTGTATAATTTATAAAACCCAAAAGGCTTCGGCCATTCTACTCTTGGTTTAAAAGCAATGGCTACTTCTTTATGATCTAGTGCAGATTCTGTGAGCACCACATGATCTTCAAAAGTTTTTGCTTTCTGAAATTCTTTGTCATTTACTTTACACACCACTTTATAAAACGTACCTGATACCCAATGTTGCATGTCAGGATCTTCTTTAAATTTGAGATAAGCCGCTAGTGAGGCATGTGCTGCTGCCAGTATCGCAAAGCCTTCAGGAACATCATCTTTGATGAGAATGTACATTTTCATAGCGTATATTTATGAGTTTAGTGGTGCTTCATAGGTTTCATCCAGTCGTTCGATATCAATGGCGATTTTATCTTTTTCATAGGCGACTAAGTATACAAACTTTTGTCCCCATTGGATCTCTGCGGGTTTGTAGGAAGTCCGAGAATAGACAGTTTGTGAGAACGACTCATCAAATGCTTTCATCGTCACAATAAACTCGGCATCTCTCTCTTCTAAATCTTCTGCCGTAAACGCATGTAGCGGACTTGACTCATTGATAGGATGCACTACTGTCCACACAGAAGGTAAAAAGACAACTTTAGAGCGTTCTAGTTCTAAGCTAAAGAAATCACGGAGTTGAGAATTTTCTCTGCGTAATGAAATGGAGACTGTTACCTCTACCTCCAACAGCTGATTTTTTTGAACATTTACCACTCTAAACATAAAACCATTCATATCATGATAGGGCGCCATCACGGCATGTTCACTAAATTTTACAGTAGCTTTTGGTTTTGAAAACCGACCATATAGCATCCCCGTGGCCAGTGCGAAGGCCAATAAGCCTAGCATAGATTCTGTAGCCGCAACAATGTTTGCCAAAAGCCCAACTGGAGCTACACGTCCGTATCCTAGGGTGGTGATGGTTTGTGCACTAAAGAAAAAGGCTTCCATAAACTGCTCAAAAGTACCACCGACTTGCTTCATTCCTGTGAGGTGCTCTATGCCAATGGACATATAGATGGTGGCAAATACAGTGTTGATCGCAAAATAGCCCAAGAGAATAATTCCTAAAAACTTAGGCCAAGGCATAGAAACCAACGAATGGAAAAAATTGATACGTTCCAAAAAGGAAATATTTGTTTTTTTTACATTGAATGTACCGTCTTTATTGAGCGTGCGATAGACACCAGCGGTCTCTTTTACGCCTAATCCTAGGTCATTGTATTCTTTTTTGGTGTATTTTTTAGTAGCCTTTTTGGGACTCATGTGATGGTATTATTTGATGTATGAAGGTATTAAAAAGTTGCGAAAAAGGTTAAAGAAGGAGCTAAATTGTTTATTCATCTCAAAAAAAATAATCAGCGCCACTTCAAGCGTATTTTTGAGTTCATCAATTTTAAAAGAACATTATGAGAATAGTATATACACTCTTATTGGTACTATTAACAATACATCAAAGTACCGCCCAGTCTTCTAGATCTAAAGCTGATAGTTTACGACAAAATGGACAATTAGAAGCTGCAATCAAAGCATATACAGAAGAGTATAAAACATCAAAGGATTGGAAAAAAGGATATCATCTAGCTTGTGCCTATGCCTTAACGTTTCAAAAAGATAGTGCGTATTATTATTTAGAAAAATCGTTAGAAGAAGATACATCTTTATGGGCGCTAGCCGATTCTGATTTATATGCTTTACTAGGAGATCCACGTTGGGAAACGATAGAAACTAATCAGCTTAAAAGATTTCAAGAACATCACGGAAAATTAAAGCAACCTGAATATGCTAAGCAACTATTACAATTGATTATGAAAGACCAAGCGTTGGATTATTATATAGACCAAGCGAAATCTTATTATATGAAGGAAGGGAGTGCGCCTCAGTGGTATTATCCATTAGGCGCTTATAAACAAGAAATCACAAAAGAAAATTATAAGAAAATGCAGCAATTACTGGAGATCTATGGGTGGCCCAAATACTCTCTGGTAGGAACCTTAGCGGCAGATGCACCATTATTAATTATTAACCATCATGAAGACGAAGCTGTTAGAAAAAAATACCTAACTCAGATAAAACAATCGTGTATAGATGGAGAAGGAAGTTGTATGGAATTTGCTAAAATTCAAGATCGAATTCTTGTTAATGAGGGGCAACTTCAACTCTATGGAATGCAATTTAGATATAATGCCCAACGTATCTTAGAACCATTCCCAATTATAGACCCTGAATATGTAGATCAACGTAGAAGCGAAATAGGGTTGGAGCCTTTAAAGGTGTATTTAAAACGAAAAATCAATTATGATTGGACGGTTGTTCAAAAGAAAAGATAGTAGTAATACCCTAATCTTCAGGCAAGGCTTCAAAGAGTTGACGCTTACTCTCAAACCAAGCTTGCATAGCCTCTGGCGAACTCATAAGTGCTTTCATATTATCCATAGCCTCTAGATGTGCTTCGTCCTCGGCTGCAAACATCTCCGTGCCATGTTGTTTGCTCATTCCTACAATTTCTTCAAAAGTTTGTGCTTGAAATGTGGTCTCGCAAGCACCCCCCAATTGTTTGCAAGTCATAGTTTTCATAGATGGTTATTTTTTTAATCCTTTACAGATTGGTGTCAAATATAAACTAAATGTTACTATTCTTTTAGGGTAAAATACCCCTTTAATTGGTTATAAGTAGTAATTTTTAGGGTATTCTTCTTTTCACCCATAAGTTCTTTTACCTGTTCAGGAAGTGTTTTGTAATCCCCCACAATAGGGGTTATAGCCGGCAAAAACTTTACAGGATGTGCCGTTTCTAAAAATACTCCATAGGTATTCGGGTGATCTTTTAAATAATCTTTAAGCCCTAAATATCCAATAGCTCCATGAGGATCTAGGATGTAGTTGTATTTTTCATACACTGCTCGTATGATCGCTCGGGTCGCTCGGTCGCAGTATGAATAGGAGGTAAGCTTTCGCGAAAGCGTACCCCGATCATTTTCAAACAATTGAAGCACACGTACAAAATTACTCGGGTCACTCACATCCATCGCATTACTGATGGTAGGAACCGTTTTTGTAGGCGCATAGACCCCAGATTGCATAAACCGCGGAATGGTCGTATTGCTATTTACGGCGGCGACAAATTGCTGTACGGGCATGCCCATACGATGCGCCATCATGCCTGCGCAGATATTTCCGAAATTCCCGCTTGGCACCGAAAATACTAAGGGTTTTCCGTGTTTTTTTAAGGCCTTATAGGCAAATAGGTAGTATAATAATTGTGGTAACCACCTTGCCACATTAATGCTATTAGCTGAGGTGAGTTGCCGTGTATCAGTAATTTCTTGATCCAGAAATGCACGTTTGACCATCGCTTGACAGTCGTCAAAGGTGCCATCTACCTCAAAGGCGGTGATATTTTCTCCAAGTGTTGTCAACTGCTTTTCCTGAATATCACTCACTTTTCCAGACGGGTAGAGGATCACCACTTTGATTCCTGGTACTTTGTAAAACCCTCGTGCTACAGCGCCTCCTGTATCTCCACTAGTGGCGACAAGTACAGTGACTTCTTCGGTTTGGTGACGTTGCTGTAAAAAATGACCTAGGCAACGCGCCATAAAACGTGCTCCTACATCTTTAAATGCCATTGTGGGTCCGTGGAAAAGTTCTAAAGTAGCGACTTGATCTTCGATTTCTACGATAGGGAAATCAAATGATAATACGTCGGTAACGATTTCTTTGAGCGAGGCATCATCGATGGCGTCTCCCACAAAAGGTTTCATGGCGATACAGGCAATTTCTTCTTTGGATAACTGCTCTATGTTTTCCCAAAAAGAAGCGGGCAGCTGCGGAATCTCCTCAGGAAAATACAATCCCTTATCTGGGGCAATTCCTCTGATGACTGCTTCGTCAAAGGAGACGATCGGTGCTTTTTTGTTTAAGCTATAGTAGTTCATATGTATGCGCGCATTAGCGTTTTTTAGTATTTTCTAGTCGGGGCTTCGGTACATTTTTCGCTTTCGCGAAAAACACTCAGCCGCCTTTGTTCTTATTTTCATTTCATTCCCACGAAGGTGGGAATCTCATTTTC
>CAYGQJ010000132.1:0-11331 GCA_964351845.1 uncultured Flavobacteriaceae bacterium
TCAAAGTAAAACTTAATGAGGTGGCATCCTATATTCCTGTTCGGGATACAATAAATCTTGAAGTGTCAGAAGCTGCTGTTGCGTGGCATATGGATCACATTTATTTAATGGTACATCAATTACATAAAGCGCTCAAGTATTCTGATGAAAGTAATTACAAAGCGGAATCCAATATGGCCCGTGACTATGTCTTTACTTCTAATACACTACCTAGAGGAAAAGTTACTGCGCCAGAGTCTGTAAGTCCAAAAGGAACTATAACTGTCAATACGTTACAATTGCATTATGATGAAGCGCTTGCTACAGTCGAAAAGTTGCCTATGCTTGCAGAAAAAAAGCACTTTAATCACCCTATTCTTGGGACTATGAATAGAGACGAAACCATTAAGTTTCTTACTATTCATACGGAACATCACCTTAAGATTATACGCGATATATTGAAGAATAAGGAAAACACAAAAATAATTGCGGATAAGTTTGAAGTCGTGGAAAATGATAAAACGCAAAGGTTAGATTCCGTTTATTCTGCGCATTTTGAAAGAAACGAATTCAACGGTAATATACTCGTAGCAGAAAAAGGTAAAATTATATTTCAAAAAAGCTTTGGAATTGCTAACGAAGAGACCAATGAGAAATTGAATATTCAGACCTCTTTTGAATTAGCATCTGTTTCAAAACAATTTACGGCGATGGGAATCGTACAACTTCAAAAAGATGGAAAGCTTTCTTACGATGATCCAATAAGTAAATATATTCCTGAATTAAAACATTACGAAGGTGTTACTGTAAATAATCTATTAATTCATACTGGTGGTCTTCCTGATTATATGGGTATGATGGTAGAGCACTGGGACAAATCTAAAATAGCTACAAACCAAGATGTGATTGAACTTTTTGAAAAATTAAAACCCAAAAGCGAATTTGAGCCTGGAAAGAAATATAGCTACAGCAACACAGGGTATTTAATACTTGGTACCATCATAGAAAGAGTGAGTGGAAAATCATTTGAAGAATATCTAACTGAAAAGATTTTTACACCACTTGAAATGGAAAACACCTTTGTTTATCAGAGAAGGTTTAATCCAAAGAAAGTCAATAACTACGCATTGGGCTATATTTATTCGGATAGCCTAAAACAGAATATTTTACCTGATGATTCGCCCGAAGAGGACTATATCGTTTTTTTAGACGGTATTGTTGGCGATGGGATGGTAAATTCAAACCTAATTGACCTTTTCAAATGGGATAGAACGCTCTACGATACGACTATTGTTAATGAGCAAGATAAAAATTTAATTTTCGGATCGTATCCTACAGATAGTGGTGAAGAAACAGGTTATGGATTTGGCTGGATTGTTAGAAACGATAGTCTATATGGTAAAAGAGTTCTGCATGGAGGTCGCTGGGCGGGTTATTTGACATTAATTGAAAGACATATCGATACTGATAAAACCATCATTCAACTTATAAACATCGAAAATAAAATCACAACCAGTCCCGCTAAATACGCACGAAAGATTTTATATAATCAACCTATAGAACAACCCTTTACATTAGCAGAGGAAATACTTGAGAAGTTCGTAGGTACATATGTTAGGGACAAAGAGGAAGAAGAGATTACTTTTGAATTCGGAAGACTGTGGAGTAGCGGTCAATATGAATTAAAACCAATTTCAAAGACTAAATTTGTTGTTACCGGTTTTAGACCACAAGTAACCTATGAATTTGCTACAAATGACGAAGGCCTAGGGAAAAGTTACAGAGTACAACAAAAAGAACACGATTTAGATAAAACTTATATTCGTAAAAAATAACTGGCTAGAACACCGTGACAAATTAATTGATGGTTATCGCCTTCTTAGGAAAGTCCTTGCGAATTTTCTATCCGATTTGTACTTGCAAAATAAGTTACTCAAACGTTCAATGAAGTGATACACAAACCGTCCGATTATGAACAATAAGTGTATCGAAATCGGACACTTTTATTTTTACAAATAAACATAAATTACTATTTGTTAGTCGTTTATATGTTTGGCATTATCTTCACTATATAATTAGTGTAGTTAATCGATTCAATCAAAAGTAGCATCATGATTTTAAACTATATTAAAATAGCATTCAGAACCTTGTCCAAAAATAAGGGCTATAGTTTTCTCAATATATTCGGATTAGCCATCGGTATTACATGCGCGAGTTCAATTTTTCTTTGGGTAGAGGATGAGTTGAGTTTTAACCAATCTTTTGACCGTTCAGAAAATGTGTACTACGTACCAACCAACCAAGAATACGAGGGTAAGTGGTACACAATTTATGCATCACCAGGACCATTAGCTCAGGATATGAAAAATGATATTCCTGAGGTTTTAAAAGCAACTCGCTCTAATAGTCAAGAACGTTTATTTACAGTTGGTGATAATGCTATAAACAGCCGTGGACGCTTTGTTGACGAGGACTTCTTAGATATTTTTAGTTTAAAATTTATTGAAGGTAATCGTAAAGATGCATTTACGAATCCTGAAGCCATTGTATTAACACTACGAACTGCCGAACAACTTTTTGGTATTGGCGAAAAGGTAGTGGGAAAGGTTGTAAAAATGAGTAATAAAGATAATTATTTGGTCACAGGTGTTATTGAAAATTTACCAAAGAATACGTCATTTCCTTTCAATTGGATAGCACCTTTTGAGCGCTATGCAGATGGTCAAGAATGGATGACCTTTTATGGAAATAATTTTTCAGACACTTTTGTAGAATTAGCGCCAGAATCTAATTTTGAATCTGTTGATAAAAAAGTGAGGGGTTTAATAGCTTCAAAGGATGAAGACGCAAGCGATTACGCCATTTTGCACGCCATGAACGATTGGCATTTAAGGTCAAAGTTTGAGAATGGTGTAAAAGTTGGTGGTCGTATAAAACAAGTGACTTTATTTACCATCATTGCGTTTATCATTCTTTTTATAGCGTGCATTAATTTCATGAATTTATCTACAGCACGTAGCGAAAAACGTGCTAACGAAGTTGGTGTGCGCAAAGCCATGGGCTCAAGTCGTGGTCGATTGATTATACAATTTATATCAGAGGCTTTGATGTTATCGTTTATTGCAACGATAGTGAGTATTTTGCTTTTGGTCGTATTATTGCCACAGTTTAACTTAATCATAGATAAGGATTTAGCTTTAGGCTTAACAAACCCAACACATGTATTTATTTTATTTAGCATCGCTATCGTTTGTGGTTTACTAGCAGGTTTATATCCAGCATTTTATTTATCGTCTTTTAAACCTGTTGCCGTTTTAAAAGGACTAAAAGTTACCGAAGGTTCGGTTTCGTTAATAAGAAAAGGGTTAGTTGTTGGGCAGTTTACTATTTCAATAGTATTTATTATAGCAACCATTATAGTCTATCAACAAATTCAATTTGCTAAAAACCGAGAATTGGGTTACGATAAAGACCAATTAGTATCGATGCGTATCAATGAAGAAGCTATTGATAAATTTAATGTGATTCAGCAAGATTTAATTAATTCAGGTTCAGTTTATAATGTCGCTTTAAGTAATTCTGAAATACTATCTGGTGGATTTAATAATTCAGGTTGGCAGTGGAAAGGCGGCACAAATACCGAAGATGTTTTAATTTCTTACAGGTATGTAACGGAAAGCTTTTTTGAAACCACAGGTTTAGAGATTATTGAAGGTCGTGGTTTTAGTAAAAATATCGACGCTGATAGTAGTGCTACATTAATTTCCAAATCACTCGCTAAAATGATGGGTAATGATAGTCCAATAGGTAAGACGATTACACGAGGGAATAATGTTAACATTGAAGTTATTGGTGTTGTTGAAGATTATCTCTATGGTGATATGTTTGGTTCTAGCGATCCAGTATTGTTTTTTAATTACCCAGATAATGGAAATTATATGTACATAAAAACTAAAGACGGTATTCCGGTAAGTGAGGCTTTGGCAGCTATTGAAATGGTCTTGAAAAAGCACTTACCAGCCTATCCTTTTGACTATAAATTTGTGGACGAAGCCTTTGATGCCAAGTTTAAAAATGAACAGCTTATTGCTGAATTGTCTCAGATTTTTGGGATACTCGCCATACTAATTTCATGTTTAGGATTATTTGGTTTAGCCGCTTATACTGCTGAGCAAAGAGGAAAAGAAATTGGCATCCGAAAAGTGCTGGGCGCAAGTGTATCTGGAATAGTAAAATTATTGTCAAAAGACTTTTTGAAACTGGTAGTAATTTCAATAATAATCGCCATCCCAATTGCATGGTATTTTATGAACGATTGGCTGCAAGATTATACGTATCGTATAGAAATTAACTGGTGGGTTTTTGCTATTGCTGGTATTACAGCCATCGGTATAGCAATGTTAACGGTAAGCATTCAAGCCATTAAATCCGCACTGGCCAATCCTATCAAAAGTTTAAAGACAGAGTAAATCAATCAGAAATCAAATCGTTATGCTTAAGAACAATCTAAAAATAGCTTGGAGAAGCCTCAAAAAGAATAAGGTATACTCATGTATCAATATTGTCGGTCTAGCACTGGGACTTGCTGTAACGATGGTCATTGGTCTGTGGATAGCTGATGAGTTTGATTACGATAATCACTTTGAAAACAAAGATCGCATCGCTCGTGTGATGCAACACCAAACAGTGAATGGCGAAGTACACTCCAATGAAACCATTCCGCTTGCCTTAGAATTTCAATTGCGAGATCAATTTGGAGATGCTTTTACACATATTGTGATGTCTTCACGCAATAATGGACGCTTTCTTTCTATAGACAATGAAGTAATTGCTAGCAGAGGTCGTTTTATGCAAGCAGATGCACCAGATCTCTTAAATCTAGAAATGATAGAAGGAACACGTAATGGATTAGAAAAAATAAACTCCATTCTGCTTTCTGAATCTACAGCAAAAACAATGTTTGGCGACGAAAGTCCATTAGGTAAATCGGTGGTGTCAAATAATGAACACACCATGGAAGTAACAGGTGTTTACAAAGATATCCCTAGTAATAATAGTTTTTCAAATCTCCAGTTCTTAATGCCCTTTAAACACTGGATGAATACGAGATGGAGTTGGTTAGAAAATCAAGATACAAACTGGGATTATAATTCTTTTGACCTCTTTGTAGAATTATCAGAAAATGTCGATCTCGCTACTGTGAATGCTCGTATTGAAAATGTAAAAAAAGAGAACGACCCACGAGGTGATAAGTTTGACCCACGATTGTTTGTATTTCCAATGACCGACTGGTATTTGTACTCGGAATTTGAAAATGGCGTGCAAGCAGGAGGCCGTATTGATAACATTTGGTTATTTGGCCTCATCGGACTTTTTGTGCTCATTCTAGCAAGCATTAATTTTATGAATTTGAGTACGGCACGATCTGAAAAACGAGCCCTCGAAGTCGGTATAAGAAAATCTATTGGTTCAACGCGTGGACAACTCATTCATCAGTTTTTGAGTGAGTCATTTCTAGTGGTTCTATTTGCATACGTGATCTCTATTGGATTGGTGTTACTTTCCATCAACTCATTTAATACATTAGCCGGAAAAGAAGTTGTATTTCCATGGGGTAGTCCCGTATTCTGGGGAGTTTCAATACTCTTTATTATACTCACGGCATTAGTCTCTGGAAGTTATCCAGCCTTGTATTTATCATCGTTCAAACCCATAAAAGTACTCAAAGGAACTTTTAAGATGGGAAGAAATGCTTCGCTTCCGCGAAAAGTGTTAGTCGTGACTCAATTTACCGTATCTATTGCCTTGATCATCGGAACACTGATCGTAAAAAATCAAATAGATTATAGCAAGAATAGACCTGTAGGTTTTGATAGTGCTCAACTTGTTCAAATACCAACATCCAGTCAAGAGTTTCAAAATAAATATGAAGTAATGCGCAATCAGTTTCTAAGCTCAGGTGCCGTTACTCAAATGGCTTGGGGAAGCAGCCCTTCTACACGTATATGGAATTATTCATCAGGTTATGAATGGGATGGAAAACCGCTAGGGTTTAACGAGAGCCTTGCACAAATGGGAATCTCTTATGATTATATCGACGCGCTTGAAATGAAAATGATTGAAGGCCGCTCATTCTCTCGAGAATTTGCTACAGATTCTACGGCCGTTATTCTCAACAAAACTGCAGTAGCCTATATGGGAATTCAAGACCCCGTTGGAAAATACATTCGAGAAGCAGAGCCTGGACCAAACAGCCAACCTATGCAAATCGTAGGGGTGGTAGAAGATGTGATTAATGAATCGGCTTATGCGCCTGTATCCCCACAAATGTACATGTTTGGTAGTGGCTACGGTGGATTCTATTATTTGAGGCTTGACCCAGATAAAACAACGAGCGAAAGCCTAACTACCATCGAAAACATATATAAAGCTAATTTTCCAAACCTTCCTTTCAACTACGACTTTGTAGATGAGGAATATGCACAAAACTTCATTGCTGAAGAACGTATTGCAAGTCTTTCTAGCATATTTACGCTACTCGCTATTCTCATAAGTTGTTTAGGATTATTTGGACTCACTTCTTTTGTTGCAGAACAGCGCACTAAAGAAATAGGAGTTCGCAAAGTATTGGGGGCAACAGTGACAAACCTGTGGATGCTTCTCTCAAAAGACTTTATCATTCTTGTTACTATTGCATTATTACTAGCAGCACCACTCGCCTACTATTTTATGAGCGATTGGATTGAAAAGTTCTCGTATCGTACAGATATTTCGATACAAGTATTCTTAATTGCTGGATTCGGTGCCATTCTAATTACAATGATAACCGTAAGTTTTCAAGCCATTAAAGCAGCCATAGCAAATCCAGTAAGGTCGTTACGATCTGAATAAAATAAGATGAAGATCCCTGATATAGTGTAAAAATAAGTATACGCTTTCGCGAAAGCGTATACATAAAACTAAGAATCATGATTAAAAACTATTTCAAAATAGCATTTAGAAACTTTTGGAGGAATAAGCTTACTAGTTTTATCAATATGGTGGGGCTTTCTTTAGGTTTAGCCACTTGTATTTTGATTACGATGTATGTCTCTCATGAGAAAACCTATGATCAATTTCATACAGATGCAGATCGTATTTTCAAAGTAACAGCAAAATTTAAAATAGGTGGTGATAACATTGGTATGTCTAGACTTAGTGCTGTTGTTGGACCCCAACTAAGAGAAAAAGCACCAAATATTGATGACGCATTTCGTTACTATACAAGCAGTGATCCCATAACAGTGCGGACAAGCAAAGCTAGTAGTGAAATCTTTTATGAAAAGAATTTTCTTGCTGCAGATGAAAACCTATTTTCTTTTTTCTCTTTTGACTTAGTAAAGGGAAATCCATCTGATGTTTTAAAAGCCCCTTTTTCTGTTGTGCTAACTAGTGAAACTGCTGAGAAGTATTTTGGGAATGTAGACCCTATCGGGAAACAAATCATCATGAAACAAGATAGTACCTATCAATTTACGGTGACAGGAGTGATGAAAGATTTCCCTACCAATTCCTCAATTGATACCGATTTAGTCGTCTCTATGTCAAGCCTCGCTTCTATGAATAAAACCAAAGATCTTATAGAAGAAACATTATTTCAAGGAGGAAGTTTTGTTACATTTTTAAAATTAAACACATTAGCTCAAAAAAAAGATATCGAAGCCACTGCGCTACAACTAGATAGGTCTAGTTTTGAAGAATCTACAAATACGTATTCTCTAGACCCCTTTACAGAATCTTACGCTTTAAATGCAAATACGGGACGATTTGATTACTTAAATGTTTTTCCTATAGTAGCCTTATTAATTCTATTTCTTGCACTCACTAATTATATAAGCTTAACAACTGCAAAAGCAAGTACACGTTCTAAAGAAGTAGGTGTACGTAAAATAAGTGGTGCGAATCGGAAAAGTCTCGCTATGCAGTTTTATATCGAATCTGCTATTTTTGTAACCTTTTCATTTCTGGTAGGATTTAGTATTAGTTTTTTAATCAAACCTTATTTTCTACAGCTATTAGAAATAGAAATCGATAATGCATTTTTCTTAAATCTTAAATTTATCATAGCAGTCACTATATTGTTTGTATTTACAGTACTCGTGTCAGGTATTTATCCGGCCATGGTATTATCATCATTTAACCCTATTGAGAATTTTAGAAATACGCTCATAAAAAATTCTGGAAACGGATCCGTACGAAAAGTATTTACGACACTTCAATTTTCTATTGCGGTATTGCTTATTATTTGTGGGGTTGTCATGAGTACCCAATTGGATTTTATGCGAAGTAAAGACACGGGCTTAGATAGATCTAATCTTATGATTATTCCTGTTGAAAAAACCATACAAACCAATACCGCTGCATTAAGAAATAACATGGAGAATATTGCAGGTGTTAAAGAGACATCATTGACTCAATATGCCGTTTATGATCCTTATAATATCTTTTTTGTCAATGCTCCTGATGTAGATAACTCTTTTCAATTAATCACATTTAATGTCGATGATAATTTCATTAATACATTAGGGGTGTCTTGGTATCTAGAACCTAAAGAACGTAAACCACTCATCGATAATGGAAAGATTATTATCAATGAGAAAACCATTTCAGAAATGGGATTACTACCAGATCCAAGAGGACAAAAATTGAGCATTGGTAATCAATCATTAGAAATTGCAGGTGTTGTAAAAGATTTCAATTATACATCGCTAGAAAACCCAATTCAACCTCTTGCGTTTTTTGTAAATGATAAAACTACTTCAAACCTGTATCCAGAAACCTTAGGAAGTGCTAAAATCTATGTAAAATATGAAGAAGGTACTTCCATCCCAAATATTATTAGTCAACTAGAAACTACCTACAAAACATTTGATACAACAACTCCTTTTTCTTATGAGTTTATGGATGATACGTTTGATGCACTTTATAAGTCAGAAGAGCAATTATCATTGATCATTTATGCCTTTATTGCATTGGCATTAATTATTGCTGGTTTAGGTCTATTTGGATTGGTCACTTTTGCATCAGAACAACGTATAAAGGAGATCGGTATTCGTAAAGTACTCGGTGCTTCAGTATCAGAAATTGTACTATTACTCTCTTCCGATTTTATAAAACTAGTCCTATTAGCTATACTCATCGCAGTACCAATAGCTTGGTATTTTGCAGATAGTTGGCTTAACTACTTTGCTTTTAGAGTTGATATGCCTTGGTGGTCTTTTGTAATTGCTGGAGTCATAGCCATTACCATAGCCTTAACTACGGTTAGTTTTCAAGCCATTAAAGCTGCTATTGCCAATCCTATAAAAAGTCTACGAACAGAATAAAAAACAACAACATGAAGACAAAACTTTTAAGTTTAAACCTAGTATCCCGCACTGTAAATTCAGGGAGTAATAAAGTCACATTATTAGACAATATTGATTTACAAGTCAATGAAGGAGAGTTTATCTCTTTGATGGGGCCCTCTGGATCTGGAAAATCAACCTTACTTAACTGTATCGGGATGTTAGATAGTTTTACAGGGGGTGGCTATACCTTTTTAGGAGAGCCTGTACACAGTATGAAAGAAAAAAACAGAACCAAACTCTATAAAGAATATATCGGTTTTGTATTTCAAGCCTATCATCTTATTGATGAACTCACTGTTTTAGAAAACATTGAAACCCCTTTATTATATAAAAATGTAAAATCATCAGAACGCAAAGCCCTAGTGGCTGACATGCTTGATCGATTTAATATCGTAGGTAAAAAAGATTTATTTCCCTCTCAACTCAGTGGCGGACAACAACAACTCGTAGGGATTGCGAGAGCTTTGATTTCAAAACCAAAACTACTATTAGCAGACGAGCCGACTGGAAATTTAAATTCAAAACAAGGGGAAGAAATTATGGAATTATTTTCAGAACTGAATAAAGAAGGGGTTACCATCATCCAAGCGACACACTCAGAAAGTAATGCGGCATATGGATCTCGAATTATTCATTTACTAGATGGTAAAATAACGTCCGAATAACTAAGAAATATGATACGTACATACCTACTATATGCCATCATAAGCATGATGGGTTGGGCAACTTTTGCTCAAAATCAAATCGAAAAAACATATTCTTTAGCAGAATGTATTACGATAGCGCTCGAAAATAACCTAGATATAAAATCAGCATCCATACAAGCAAATTCAGCAAAAGTAAATCATCAGCAATCAAAAGCAGATTTGTTACCAAGCATCAATGGGAATTTTAGTCTAGGGGTGAATACAGGAAGAAGTATAGATCCCTTTACCAATGATTTCATTAATCAAGAACTCACCTTTTCAAATGCAGGGCTGAGTATCAATGCCACCGTTTTTAATGGATTTAGACTCATCAATACGACCAAACAAAACCGTTTAAATAGAAAAGCTTCCGAAATGGAAGCCGAAGCAACCAAACAAGACATTACCCTACGAGTCACACTTGCCTACTTACAAGTACTCAATAGCAAAGCCATTTTAGAATTAGCAGAAGCACGATTAGAAGTCACCCAGCAACAACGTAACATCCAGGAAGAATTTTATAAAAACGAATCAGGAAACCCAGCAGATTATACCGATATCCTAGGACAAGTAGCCAGTGATGAAACCAATATTGTTATTTCCAGAAATAGCTGGAATAGTGCACGATTAAATTTGATGCAGTTATTGAATATAAAAGAGATGATTGCCCTTGATACCAAAGACTTCATGTTAGATATTAAAGCCTACGATCTATCGGCAGATACTGTATATCAAGATGCCGTACAAAACTGGATCACATTTAAAGCAGGTGAATTACGTTTGGAAGCCGCAAAAAAAGGAGTGAGTATTGCAAAAGCACAATTTACACCAACCGTATCCGTTTTTGGAGGCGTTAATACCAATTATTCTAGTGCTGCACAAACCTTTACCGATTTAGGCACTAGCATTGTAGAGACAGGAGACTTCATTACACTAGACGGACAAAACCTATCTGTTTTAAGTGAACAAACTAATTTTGATGCCCAGCGTATAGGATTTCGAGATCAACTAGATAATAACTTAAATACCGTTGTAGGGCTTTCGGTGCAAGTTCCATTCTTTAATGGTCTGAGAGCAAAGAATAATGTAAGACTTGAGAAAAATAGAGTTGATGAATCCACGGTTGCCTTAGAGCAAACACATCTAGACATTAAAAACACGATTATGCAAGTTCATTTTGATATGACAACAGCCTATTTACGTTATGAAAGTTTTCAAAAACAAGTAGAAGCCTATCAAGAATCGTATAGAGTCAATCAAATTAGATTCAACAACGG
>CAYGQJ010000133.1:0-11299 GCA_964351845.1 uncultured Flavobacteriaceae bacterium
AATGACTGGAATCGTCATTTCGACAGAGTGAAGAATGAACGACGAGAAATCGCATGACAGTGAGCTTGTCTAAATTGAAATTGAAATTGAAATTGAAATCGAAAATGAAACTTGAGCTACTTGTGGAATTTCTTCTAAAGTTTATCCTGACTGTCACACTGAACTCGTCGAAGTGCATGTCGAAGGATCGAAATGATGGCAACTGCCAGGAATGACTGGAATTGACTTTTTTAATAATGATTTTAGCTAACGACTGAGAACTAAAAGCTAACAGCTAAAGACTAATAGCCACTCGTGGGATTTCCTTCCTCCGGCAGGCAGGCTCGGCGTGACGCTTTATCGAAATGACTGAAAAACCACCTAACTCCCAAACTCAAGTTGTTTGTCTTCTTTTTGGGCTTTGGCATCCATAAAAGAACCGACGGCAATGCCGATACACATACCGATGGGTAATCCGATACCAATGAGGCCCATGTTGCCGCGCACAGCACCCATCACCGTGCCTAACGGAATCCCGAAAGCGGACATCCCCAGGACCATCCAAAGGTTGCGGTAGTAGTGTTTGGGAACGAGTTTGAGTTTCTTTTGGATGAAGGTAAGAATCTTCGCTTGGCGTTTGCTGAGTTCTCTGGAAAAGACCTTCGCCGAAACGGTCACTTCATTTAACGCTTGGATGTGCTCATTGATACCCATCACCACTTCCTCCGGAAGGGAACGCTCGCCTAACTCTCCCAATAAATTTTGAAATTTAGTGATCTTATCGTGCAGTTTGTCTCCCGCATGCACGGGTACGTTGACTTCCAGTTGTATCAATTCCATAAAATATAAGATGATGGTGAATGGCTATAGGTAGAAGGTTTTGGGGATTTGTTACAGGGATTGGGGATTTTAAAATGAATGTTGATCTTCTTTTGTTAGCTTTCGCAGAAATAGATATGATTAAAAGAATTAATATATTCCAGATGCATTAAAATTAGGCTTATCCAAAATTTAATAAAGTTTTTAAGCTTCGGCTTGATCTTGAAGTCTATGAATTTCAGATAAAGCACAAGCAACATCTTCTGAATAAATTATATTTTGAGAAGTTCCATTTCCAATGTATTCAAAATTTAGTAAAATTGAATACATCTTTCGTCTACCATTCCCTCCATAAACATAAAATTCATGTTTTACTAATTTAAAATAGGTATTAGAAGAATTTCTAAAGATTAGTTTAGTAAGACCAATTATAGATAAATCATCATAATCCAATTGCTCTAATTCATAGTTTTCTAAAAAACCATCTCTAAAACTTGTTGCACTAGGATCTTCTAAATTATTAGCAATTGTTTGATGAAGAAATGCTTTGTACTCTGCAGTATCTTCATCTTCCGTCTCTGGCCAAGTTATAAACAAAGAAAAATTTTGGGCGTGGTGTGCCTGAAATTTAAAAATTAATTCTATTTTTTCTTGAATAGGCACATTGTTTTTTGAAAGATTACCGTCATAATCTAAATTTATGGCAGTAACTGGAAATACTTTTGTGCTTCCTCTCATAATACCTTCGTATTTATTTCTAAAATAAGATCCAATTTCAGCAGATTCAACAACTGCACCAACTAATTTAGAAACAAGTTTTCTATATATTTTACCGCTTTTTTCAAAACAGATAATTTTCCCTTTAGTTATTTCATAACTGCCAGTTTCTGTCTCCTTCCAGTCTATTAAACCTTTGTCTTTTAGAAGTAATAAATCTTGCATTTCTTCAGCTGGAAATGTAATTATTCCTAATTCTTCTCCATCTGTTAAAATGGCTTCTATAAACTCAATCCATTTATCTCTAATAAATTCTTTATGAGTGGAATTGTGTAAATAATCTGATTGTACAATTTCACTCATCTATATCTTTCCAAATATTAATTTTCTTATAAAATAATTCTCTTAATTTCTCTATGTCTCCTTTAGATTCGGATAATGATGATTCGAAAATTAAAAAAACACTTTCTAAATACTCCCAATCTTTTTTCTTAAATTTTTTAGCAATTGATTGATTAACTTCAACTACAGTATTTCTTTTTGTATTTTTTATAATTTTAATGGGAGACTCAATTCTAGTTTTGTCAGGTATAATATCTACTTTAGTACTTATTTTTTTAGATTTGAACTCAATTTTATCGGTACTTAAAATCTTCTTATCTTCCTTTTTCTTTTCCTCTTTTTTAGTATAATCCCTACCGGCTTTTGCCTCTTTATATAATTTTAAGCCTTTTTTAAATACAATTTCACTTAAATATTTATGTAGAAAATTTTGTAATTCTAAATAGTGAGGATGTGTAATTCTAAATGACTTCCTATCAATATTCATTGCATCTTCTAAACCTTTTAGAATATAAATTTCACCAGAGACCCAATTACGAATTAATTGATTGGTATAACTTGGATACTTCATAAATGATTCATCAAATCCAAACTGTTCAGCAATTGGAATTTTTCTAATTCTTATGGAAACTCCATTTAATTCTCTTGGAAATATTATTCCATAGTTTATATAGAAATACCCTTTTAAATGTATTTCATCACCATTTTCTACTTTAATTTTTTCATTAAAAGAAATGCAATCAAAAACATTATCTTCATCTTCAAAATAAATTGGTTTTTTTAAATAAATACCATCTAAATCTACTTTAAAACTTAAATCTTTATGCTCAGTAATGATTTCTGTAATAATTGAATCTTTGTAGCCTTTTATTGGAGCACCTTCAATATATTCAACTGGAATATAAGAAGCTAGATCTATTATAAATTGCACATATGCATTATCTTCACTGAAAGATTTTAATTTCTTTCTTGAGTGAAACTGCATCAATTCTTTCATACTTCCGAATAAATTATTTTCATAATCTTTATTCTTCTCTTTAAGTAAAGTGTCTAGATATTGTTTTCCATTAAGAATGTTTTTTACAGATTCTTTTAAACCAACTAGTTTAATTATTGTATAATGTTCATCTTTATCTTCTTCTTCATTAATAAGGTTATATTCTCCTTTAATAATACCTTTTTCTGAATCCTCTTCTTCTAATGATGCTTCTTCTTCAAAATATTCTCTAAAATTAATATGTGCCGTAAATTTGATCTCCTCCCCTTCTTTAGATGAAGTTATTTCTAGTTCTTCACATATTTCATTAACTGCTATAAAACCAATTCCTATTTTACCAATCAAAGGTCGATTCAATTTTTCAGAAAGCTGAGAATCTTTTCTTTTTGTAGAATGACTAATCCAAGCAAATTTACTGTCAAAATCAACAGCATTCATTCCTTTTCCATCATCGATGATTGTAATACTATCATTAACAGGCTTAACTCTAATAACTACACTTTTAGCATCTGCATCATAGGAATTATTAACAAGTTCTTTGATACAACTAGCAGGAGAACTATAAATACCAGAACTCAAATCATTAATGATTTGAGTATGAACTTTTATATTACCTTTTTGAGGCTTATTAAGTTCTAAATTTATTTCGTTGGTACTTTTAGCCATTATTAATGTAAAAATGTTTTAATTTTAAATTAAATCTAAATTTAGGCCTTTTTTTTAACTAAAATATTTCTCGTATAAATCACGCCCCATTTGACCATATTGACTGGATTTGTATAAAGAAAAGTCAAATGTGTTGATTTCATTTAGTTTCTTTTCATAAAATTTTTGGTCTCCAATTTTTCCATTTTCGATTATCTTTCTTAAACAGATTATAAATCCATTAATTGCCGTAGTAGATAAAACTTTACCTTTTTTATCTTTATTAGTTGTCCATTTACTATTATCAATTTTTATTTTAACTGCAATTAAAAACTGATTTATTTCATAAGAACAATAATCAATATAATTATTTAATAAAACGGCGTCATCTTCATTTAATAGATCTTTTTTATTAGTGTTTTTCCATATACTATAAAAACTATCAACTCCGCTTAATTTAATAATAGGTCTAAGTCCATAACTCACAATTGAAGTAGTCTTTATTTTTCCCTTGTCATAAAAATGTCGTTCAAATTTATCTTCTAATGGACCAGAAGAATTATTTAACCTATTAATTGTTGCCTTAGCTATAGATTCTGATGAAAATGGTTTCAATAACAAGCCTATAGCTTGCTTAAGATCTGATTTTGTATTTACTTGTGTTGAATTTATTTCTAAAAATAAATTTGCTTCAAATTTTGTTTTATCAATGTCTTTAACTTTATTTGGATAAATAATTCCTGTAACAAGTAGATTTTGTTTTTCACTTAACTTTTGGATTTTAGAATCAAATTCACCTCCTTCATGATAAGAGAAGACTCTATGTTGTCCATCAATCAATCCAATTACATTAAAACCATTAGGTATTTGAATAATTACAGGCTCTGTTTTTGTTAGTTTATCTAAATCTACTGTATTCAATTTATCGTCAACTAATTTTGTTGTACTAGGTAGAGTCACAATAATATTATTTATAAAAACCCTTTCTTTTGAATTCAAATATTTTCTTATAGAACTAATTTTTGTCTTTGAAATCATTCTTTGGTATAGACCTCCTTCATCTCTCCAACCATCTTTTCGTAAAACATAAGATCTTTTTAATAGAGATTGTGGATCTATATAAAAAGAAACAACCTTATAGCCTTTATCAAAATTACTATGAGAATGTGGCAATACAGATCCTTTATAATTATCACTTGGCCTTGCAGGGGTTAATGACTCTTTTCCTATTTTATCATTTGTAAGTCCTAAAAAGCTAAAAAGTTCGAATCTTGATGATCTTTTTACTGCATCACTAACACTTTTAAAATATTTCACTACTGGATAGTCAAAGTAAAAAATATTCGGAATTAAAAATTTATACTTAGGATTAATACTATTTTTAGAACAATACAAAATAATTACTTCACATTGGTCGTGATCAAAAAAATCATCCCTTGCTTCCTTAAACTTTGAGAATGTATTTTCGTAAAATTCAATAAAATCAGACTTATTATTTAATATAGTGTCGTAAACTATTTTTTTAGGCTTTAAATGACCTGATATACCACTTGTTTGAGTAGTTGTATATTCTGTAAAAACTAATATATTTTCATAAACAAATACATCATCAAAATCACTTGTAGCTCCATTAAAAGTAAATGCCTTGTCACTAACACCAATGACTTTCTCAAAACCAGCATTCCTAAATACAGCGCGAATATCACTTCTATGATATCTTTGTTCAATTTCTTGAGGAGTAGGCTTTTTCTTTTTTTTACGCGGTTTCGATTTTCTTGCTTTAGCCATATTTTTTAATTATTCGTAGTCACTTTCATTTAAATCAACTTTTATATTACTAAAGATAATAATCGATTTAGGAGATTCACTGATTTCATTTTTATTAATTCTACTTGATAATTTATGTGTTACTTTATCTGAATAGCAATAAACATACTTCTGTTTAATTCTAGACTCAAAATTATTATAGTCATTTGTAAAATAAAATTTTGCTTCAATCCCAAACTTTGACAATGGTTTTTGACTAATTGAATTTTCTATAACTCTTTGAATTTTAGATTCATTAGTCCTTTTAGAAAAAAGGACGTCGTATTTTACAAATACAACAGCATTTTTCTTACTTGGCTTTAAATTTGTAATTTCTACTTTAATTTTCACATCTTCATTTAGCTTTAATTTCTTCAAATCATTATATAATAATCTAGAAAATTTTAATGCTCGTAATTCAAAAATTAATTTTTCAAATTTGTCTTGTTCTAGAGTGTTATTTTCTTCAAATAAAAAATCGTTTCGTTTCTCCTCTCCTGTTTTCTTTAAGTAATTATGAAACATATCAATATAATCTGGATTCAATTCAAATCCAATAAAGCTTCTATTCATATTATCAGCTTTTGAAAGTACAGCACCTGAACCTGAAAAACAATCAAGTACAACATCGTTTTCATTTGTTGTAATTTTTAATATTTGCTCGATTAATTCTTCTGGTAAAGGACAAAAATGATCTATATATCCATTTCCCCAAGAACCTTGAACTGGAATTCCAAAATCCCAAAGAGCATCAGGTGTTTTTCCTTTAGGATTATATCGTTCAGGATATTTTACCCACCATTTCTTCAAAGAAGTAAAATCTCTAACTTTATCTATAAAAAAATTAAACTCAGTAGATTTTGAGAAAACAAGAATGTATTCAAAGATACTTCGCATTTGTCCTTTGTGAGCCCAAGGAACAGTCTTGTCTTTTTTCCAAACTATAATCTCTTGAAGTTTCCAACCTACTTCTTTAATCTTATTTGAAAAATCAAATGGTAATGGTACAACTTCTCCGTCTCTTCTATAAGCGTCAATAATCACCCATAATGTTCCTGTTTCTTTAGTAACATCATAAACATTTTTGAATACTATTTTTAGATCATTTAAATATTCTTCGTATTCTTGACCAAAACCTATTTGTTTATCTGACCCATAGTCTTTTAAGTCAAAATAAGGAGGTGAAGTTATTGTTACGTCTACTATTTTATCATCAATTACAGTATTGATTAGACGCGCATCTATATTATGTACTTTAAGTATTTCTTTCATTAAAATAAAAAAGCCACCTATATATCGATGGCAATTGTTTAATTTGCTCAGTCTGTTATAAAATATCTCAAATATACAAAAGCATTATTAACATCAAATCATTATAACAATGTGTTTTACAAATTAAATGACAGAATTTAATCCACGCATAAGCATTTCAGATCCAGTACTTCAACAATCTAAAATAATTGTTGGAAGTTTTCCTACTTGGTCATTAAGTAATTCAAAAAAAACTAAAATTAATAAAGAAAAAGACAGTGCACGTATTAAAAATAATGAGATGCCGTTTTTCTTTGGGAGTTCTAGTAATAAATTTTGGGATTGGTACAACATATATTTTGATGGGGGTATTATTAAAAATGATATTAATTCGATTCAAGCTAGTTTAAAAATAAAAGCTATTGGTATAACAGATTTGATTATTAGTTGTAATAGAAAAGATAAATCAGCATTAGATAAGCATTTAACTAAAAGAATATATAATCATAATTTTTTTACATATCCAAAAGAAGGAGAAAAACTCAAAATTCTTTGTACTTCAAAAGGTCTTATGAATGATATATTATTAAATGGCATGTTTTTTAAACTTCATCCACAATTAAAAATTGATCTTAAAGAATCTAATATTTTACAGGAAAGAATGATCGAAAAGATTAATGGCAATTCTGAACTAATTAAGAATCCTTTTTGTAGATCACTACATAATGATTTTGGAGGAATAATAGAATGTATTTCTATCCCTTCACCAGGAAGTCCATACAGGAGATTAATCGATTTTGGTTGTGAATCAAAAGATCTAAACTCGTTTTTAGATAATTATTTAAAAGTAGTTTTTAATTGGTTTAAAGATTAGAACCAAAGATTCCATATACATTCCAACTTCACTTCCATACAGCATTTCAAAGAGCATTCTATTTACATGTTCAAAAATACCCCACACTTAAAGAACATCCTTACGGAAACCCGTAACAACAACATAAATATTATCCGTATACCTTTTCAAGGAACATCGTGACGCAGAAGTTTATACTGAGTGTCACACTGAGCTCGTGGAAGTGCGTAGCCGAAGTACGAACCTGCCTCGCCGGCAGGCAGGAGCGAAACACACATCACCCCCCTTCTTAAAAATTCCTTAACAAGTCTTAAAAATTTCCCATTTAATAGTACTTTCAACGGCATAAACTCAAAACATGAATCATAAATCACTACTCTCACTACTTATGGTATGTTCCATGTGCTACGTCACCATCGCACAAACGGAGTATCGTAATGAACAGCAGGTTACTGCTGCGCTGAAAAGCATTGTCTCTAAAAGTGGCGCTAAAGCCAAACTCACCTCGCTGGTCAAAACCGCAGGCGGGAAAGACATTTGGATGCTGACCTTATCTGATGGAAATCCTGAAAGTCATCCCGGCATTGCCATTATGGGGGGTGTGCAAGGAGATCACTTATTAGGCACCGAACTTGCCTTGAACATGGCAGAAAACATCGTCACCAACCATCCAGACGTTTTAAAAAAGACTACGTTCTATATTTTCCCGAATCTAAGTCCTGATGCAACGGCGCAGTATTTTGCGGCAACCAAATTTGCAAGACATGGCAATGCGACCAAAACAGATGATGATCGCGATGGGCAGGTAAATGAAGATGGATTTGAAGATCTCAACGGGGATGGTGTGATCACGATGATGCGTATTGAAGACCCAACAGGGATTTATAAAATGCTAGACGAAGATAATCGTATCATGGTCATGTCGGATCCTAATCAAGGAGAACGCGGTACCTATGACCTCATTACCGAAGGGATGGATAATGATAAAGACGGCGAATTCAACGAAGACGGTCTAGGTGGTGTGGCGTTCAATAAAAACTTCACGTTTGGTTTTCCGTATTTCACACCCGGCGCGGGAGAACATCCGGTGTCTCAACTAGAGCACCGTGCCCTACTCGACTTTTTATATACCCAATGGAATCTGTATGCGATCCTGACGTTTAGTGATGAAAATAACCTTTCTACACCGCTTAAATACAATAGAGCGGGTGCGACCAAAAGAGTCATCACCAGTATTTTAGAAGACGACGAACTGATCAACGAAATGGTATCAGAAACGTATAATAAACTCATCCCAAACACCAATGCGCCGAGTGGGAGTGCTCAAGGCGGAAGTGCTTTTGAGTGGGCCTACTTTCATTTTGGAAGACTCGCGATGAGTACCCCCGGATGGTGGCCTCAAAAATTTGAAGGGGATTCTATTAAAACAGCACCTGAAAATGAGAAAGCCAATTTCCTCGCCTACGCAGAAGATCAAGGCATCAAAAATGCGTTTATACCGTGGAAAGAGATCCAACATCCCGACTTCCCAAATCACAAAGTAGAAGTTGGCGGCATTCGTCCGTTTGTAATGAAAAATCCTCCGTATGCCTTGGTGGATAGTATTGCGATCAAACACACCGATTTTATTTTAAAAGTAGCCGAAATGCAACCAGAATTGCAACTCGTGAATCTCAAACAGGAAAAAGTGGGCAATAATCTCACCAGAATCACTGTCGATTTGCATAACAATGGCCTCTTGCCTACGCACACAGAAATGGGCGATAAATCCCGCTGGTTACGCAAGATTAATGTGTACATGAAAACCAAAAACAACCAACAGTTGATTTCTGGAAAAGCCCGTCAGGTAATCGAAAAAATAGATGGAGACGACACGATCACGCTGAGTTGGCTGATCCAAGGGTCTGGAAATGTAACCGTAGAAGCGACCGTTCCGCAGGCAGGAACCGCCACCAAAACCATCAACTTATAAACCACTCCCATGAAAAAATATATACTTACAATCGCATGTGTACTGATGGTAACCGCTTTCGCGAAAGCGCAATCCGCCCAAGATATTTTTCAAGCGGCAGGAACGCCTTCCAACCCAAAAGTGAAGGTTGCTTTTAACCAATACTACACCGCCGAAGGACTGGCTGCCATCGGTAAAAAAATAGCCGATGCGCATCCAAACTTAGTGAAACGCATTTCTATCGGAAAATCCACACAAGGAAGAGATATGTGGATGCTTGCCATCACCGATTATAGCACTGGAGACGCCGACAGAAAACCGGGTTTTTATCTGGATGGAAATATCCACTCGAATGAGATTCAAGGAGGGGAAATCAGCACCTATACCGCTTGGTATTTGACCGAAAGCTTCGGGAAAGTACCGTATATCACAGAAATGTTGCAAGATCGTATCTTTTATATCGTGGCAACGATCAATCCCGATGCGCGTAATAATTATATGCAAGAACCGAATACGGGAAGTAGTCCGCGTGCGGGAATGATTCCGTTGGATGATGACAGTGACGGACTTTTTGATGAAGATGGGTATGATGATTTGGATGGAGATGGTTCTGTGACGCAAATGCGTCGTAAGAGTGCCACAGGGAATTTTATTCTAGATCCTAGAGATCCGCGTAAAATGATTCGGATCAGTCCTGATGATGTGATTACGGGGCAACGCTATGAGATGTTAGGCCGTGAGGGCATTGATAATGACGGGGATGGTCGTATTAATGAAGATACACCTGGTTATTATGATCCGAACCGTGATTGGGGATGGAAATGGCAACCGGATTATGTACAACGAGGCGCGTATAAATATCCGTTTTCGGCGCCAGAAACTAGAAATGTCGCCGATTTTGTAAAAGCACACCCAAATATTGCAGGGGCGCAGAGTTTTCACAATAGCGGCGGAATGATCCTACGAGGTCCCGGCGCCGAAGAAGATGTAGCGACCTACAACCGTGCAGATGTAGCCATTTATGATGCGATTGGGAAAAAGGGAGAGGAATTGCTTCCGGGATATAACTACCTGACGGTGTACAAGGATTTGTATTCAGTATTTGGTGGAGAATTGGATTGGTTTTATGGCGGAAGAGGGATCTATACGTTTACCAATGAGATTTTCACCGGATTTGCGTATTATAAGGATAAAAATAGAGGCCGTGACCAGATTTATGATGCAGGCAAAGATTTACTATTGGGCGACGGATTTACGCCTTTTAAAGCCTTTAATCACCCGACCTATGGCGAGATAGAAATCGGTGGCTTTAAAAAGAATGTCGGTCGTGCGACGCCTGGTTTTATGCTAGAGGAAGAAGCACATCGTAATATGGTGTTTGTGTTTTATCATGCGTTCCATATGCCGCATTTATCAGTAGGTGATGTGACGGTAAAATCCTTACCGAATGGCTTAAAAGAAGTGACTGCTACGATTGTGAATGATCGCCTCATGCCGACGCATGCGAGTCAGGATCTGTTATACAATATTGAGCGTCCTGATTACATTACCCTTTCGGGCGGCAATGTACTCGCGGGGATGATCGTACAAGATGCTGATTTTAATGTCACCGAAGAGCAAGTACACAACCCACAAACCATCAAAGTCAAAAACATTCCAGGCAATAGCACGGTGATGGTCCGTTGGATTGTGAAAGGCGGCAATAATCTTAAAGTTACTGTCGACAGCGCCAAAGGCGGGGTTGTGGAGAAGATGGTGAAGTCGTAAGGTGTAGCCGTGTCCGGCTAAGACGCAAGAACGCTTCGCTGCAAGACGCAAGATCGCTTTGCTGCAAGACGCAAGATCGCTTCGCTGCAAGACGCAAGATCGCTGCGCTGCAAGACCCAAGATCGCTGCGCTGCAAGACCCAAGATCGCTGCGCTGCAAGACCCAAGATCGC
>CAYGQJ010000134.1:0-6493 GCA_964351845.1 uncultured Flavobacteriaceae bacterium
TTGAAAAATTACTCGATCGTAATTCCCATTTTAGCAAGTGTCTTCACCGTGATATCATGCGCAGGATCTATATACGCAAGGTTGTTGTTGTTTCCGATGTTAAGTACTTGTGTGTACTGTAACTCTTTAGCAACAATCGCAACGTTTTCACCAATTTTCTTGTAAAGAGGTCTTAAAAGTTCTTCTTGCTTTAATTGAACTAATTGCGTCCCGTTGTTACGAAATTTTGAAATGTCACTTTCTAATCCAGCCAATTCTTCTTGTTTTGCTGTCTTTTCAGCGTCTGTCATTCCTGTAAATGCAGCTTCTGCAGCTTTGTAAACTTTGTCATAATTGGCAAGTTTTTCGGATAGTTGCTTCTCAAGATCTTGGTTATATACCTTAAGTGCATCTTGCGCCGTCGCAAGTTCTGGCATTTTTGATAAGATAAAATCAGCGTCTACGGTACCTACTTTTGTGGTTTGTGCAAATGTTGTTGTACATAGGGCAACAAATGCGATAAGAATCATTTTCTTCATGGTATGTTGTGTATTAATTTTTTTAAGCTTTGCGCGTGCAAATATATGGGATCGAAACCAATATCTGTGCCGAACTATTATTTTTCAGTGTATACTTGTCCTCGGTGGGGTTTTAAAGCGTCTCTTACGGGTTTCATTTCGTCTTCCTTTACCACGAGATACGCAATGGTGTGAAATTCGCTAAGATCTTCTACACCTGTAATTTGTGAGGTTAACGCTTTCGCGAAAGCGTACTCCTTCAGATGCTTTTCATGATGAATAGCTGTTTGCGCAGCGGCAGGGCCTCTAAAATCCCAAATGAGTTTTAAACGTCTCATTAAATCCCGGTATAGTTATCTGGTGTAATTGCTTTTAATTCTCCTTTGATGCCTTCACTTACGTCCAACGTATCTATAAACGTCGCAATCGATTCTTGCGTGATACGTTCATTCACACGTGTTAAATCTTTGAGCGCTTCATATGGATTTGGATACGACTCCCGACGCAGGATTGTTTGGATTGCTTCGGCAACCACTGCCCAGTTATTTTCTAGATCTGCGGCTATTTTTTGCTCGTTAAGAAGTAATTTATTTAACCCTTTAAGTGTAGATAATAACCCTATAATCGTATGGCCGATTGGAACGCCTATGTTCCGTAAAACGGTACTATCGGTAAGGTCACGTTGTAATCTCGAGATTGGTAGTTTTGCCGAAAGGTGCTCAAAAATAGCATTGGCAATCCCTAAGTTTCCTTCACTGTTTTCAAAATCGATTGGGTTTACTTTATGTGGCATCGCACTAGAGCCTACTTCGCCTTCTTTTATTTTTTGCTTGAAGTAGTCCATGGAGATATAGGTCCAGAAATCACGATTCAAATCAATGATAATGGTATTGATCCGTTTTAATCCATCAAACAACGCTGCCATATGATCGTAATGTTCGATCTGTGTGGTCGGGAAGGAGTGGTGTAACTTTAAGGTATCGTGTACAAAGTCATGTCCAAACTGCTTCCAATCGATCATCGGATAGGCCACTTTATGGGCATTAAAGTTTCCGGTAGCGCCTCCAAATTTAGCCGCGCTTGGAATATCATTTAATAAGTTAAGTTGCTCTTCTATTCGTACGACAAAGACTTCGATTTCTTTTCCTAAACGGGTAGGAGAAGCAGGTTGCCCGTGCGTACGTGCTAGTAAGGATACAGAGGTCCACTCATCTACGAGTTGTTTTAAGTGATCAACTACTTCTAGTAATTGTGGGATATAGACATTGTTTACAGCATCCTTCAAACTCATCGGGATGGCTGTGTTGTTGATGTCTTGTGAGGTGAGTCCGAAATGGATAAACTCTTTGTAAGCAGCCAGCTCTAAATCGTCAAATTTTCTTTTGATGAAATACTCGACAGCTTTTACGTCGTGGTTGGTGATCTTTTCTATGTCCTTAATCGCTTGCGCGTCTTCGGTGGTAAAGTCGAGGTAAATTTCGCGTAAAGCGATATAACTATGCTTATCTATAGTTTCTAATTGTGGTAAAGGAAGTTCGCAAAGGGCAATAAAGTATTCTATTTCTACTTTAACGCGGTATTTGATAAGTGCTTCTTCTGAAAAGAAAGGTACAAGCGACTCCGTTTTTGATGCATAACGCCCATCAATAGGAGAGATGGCTTGTAAATGTGACAACGACATAAGATGTAGTTTTAAATAAGGAGCAAAGATAAAAAATCCCTATGGTAGCACAATAAAAAAGGATGTTATATTACAAACATCCTTTTTTAAAAATATATTTATGGCTAATCTATTATATACTAAGAAACGGTACTAGTTAATTTAACGTAGCTTCATAGACTCTATTTCTGAAGCCATTGGGTGCTCCTAGACTTTCTGAGGTTACAAAATAGGCGGTGTTACCAATCACTTGCAATTGTTCTATATTATTATTTACTAAAATAGAATCTAAACTATCTGTATTTATTTCTTGAAAACTCCCATCTAACGTATTATATGCTCCAAAGACTTTATTTTGATTTTGAGTATTATTGAATGGTCTTACCCCTAGTACATATATAAGATTTTCTACGGTAGATGTAAATGCTTGTTGAATGACAACAGGCAGTTGTATTTGATTTTGACTTCCTGTATCTATATGATACGTATATAAAATATCTGATCCAGAGAAATTTGGGTCCCATCCTCCAAATATGTATAATACTTGATTAATAATTTCACCATCCATAAAAGCAATATCAGACGGAGCGTCTATGGTCGCTAGTGTTTGCATACTTGCATCTCCTATATTCCATGTTGAAATTAGATCGCTACTGCCCGAATTTCCAAAACTATACACGGTATCGTCTAGTGAGGCTGTACCATTAAATATGAGTGTGGTAAATGGGTCTATTTCAATATAAGATGCTATTCCTGTTAGCTCATAATCTACTGTTTGGAATCTAGCTCCTCCTATACTCAGAACATTTCCTTCAATAAATTCAATATTTTTAGTTGCAAAATCTTCTAGTGTAAATTCTATAGATGTTACAGTACTATTGTTTAAATCATATTTAAACGCTTGTTGTGCTCCAAATCCTCCTAAATCATTTCTGTTGCTCAAGTAGATACTGTTTTGCGATTGCGATACTTTAAATCCAACTCTAGGAATCCCAGTATCAAATTGAAACAATTCTACAGGACTTGAAAGAGTATTAGGTGTTTGAATGTAATCAGATAAATTCTTGGGAGTTAAGTTCAGGCTAAGAATATCGTTAGAATTTTGATCTCCAATAAGTACTATAAATTCGCCAGAATCAACTTGATAATTAGCGGTTACTCTAGTGGTGGGAGAGGATAAGACACCTGTGTCTGGATCGATAGTGAGGGTGAAATTTTCTGACGAAGCATTACGATCGGTTCCAGCTTCCTGAATGGTAAGTGCTTGCATGTTGATATCAAATCCTTTCTTCCACTCAAGGTTAATGGTCTGATTTTCTCCTGCCGTAAAGGTAAATACATCATCTTCTACCATATATGTTCCCGTGATATGCACATTATCATTGCTTTGTTTGACAAGTGTTGCTTCTTGCGTTTCCCAGATTCCATTAGAACTATTTGTCGTAATGGCTTCAATGATTGCTGTGATATCCAACGTTTCACCTGTAGGTGATGGCGGTGTTATTGTAGTATCGTCATCATTTGCACAGCTATAAAACTGAAGTGTGATGATTAAAAGGCTAGCGAAGTATATAATGGGTTTTTTCATCATTATGTTTTTTTAATTAGTCTCTATCTACTAATCTATACTAATGAAGAAAGGTTGCGTGCTAAACGCAATTTAATTTTAAAACGCTAGAAATTGGTAACTGTTAAATAAGTCCTTTAGCTTTGATTTCTAGGTATTTATTAATGGTATTGACGGTAAGGTCTTCGGGTTTGGTGAGAATGGTTTGAATCCCATATTTCTGGAGGGTTTTGACCATCACCTTCTTATCATAATCTGCTTTTTGCGCAATGGTTTTATGATACACTTCTGCGAGATCGTTGGTTTGGGTGTCTAATAATTCGTCCAATTCTGTATTTTGAAAAAAGATAACCACCAATACATGCTTTCGCGAAAGCGCTTTTAAATAGATAAGCTGCCGCTCTAATGCTGAGATATGTTCAAAATTAGTGTATAAAAGTAATAAGCTACGTTGTGTGACTTTGCGCTTTATTTGCGCATAGAGCGTCCCAAAATCACTGTCTAAAAACTTGGTATTTACATTATACAGGACTTCTAAAATCGTATTTAGATGTGTTTTTTTACTACTGGCAGGCACATGGTTTTTGATCTTTTCTGCAAACGTAAGAAGGCCGATTTTGTCTTTTTTCTTTAATGCAATGTTCGAAAAAGCCAAGGTGCTATTAATCGCATAATCCAATAATGTCAATCCTTTGAAAGGCATTTTCATCACACGACTGGCATCGATGATGGTGTAAATAGGCTGCGATTTTTCATCTTGATATTGATTCACCATCAGGCTCGCGCGCTTTGCTGTTGCCTTCCAGTTAATGGTACGTGCATCATCACCAATTACGTAGTCTTTGATTTGCTCAAACTCCATGGTATGACCAATACGGCGTATTTTTTTCATGCCGTATAGGCTTAGTCGGTTATCCAAGGCAAGGAAGGCATATTTTTTCATTTGGATAAATGACGGGTATACCTTCACCATTTGGTCTTTTTCAAAACGGAATCTACGTTTCACAAGTCCAATACGGCTACTCACGTAGAGATTCAGATGACCAAATACATATTCGCCTCGCTCGACTGGGCGCAAATTATAGGTGTATTCTTGTACTGTTTTTGAAGGAAGTTGCAGTGTTTTTTTAAAATCTCTTTTTTGAAATTGTACAGGAATCTCATCGATAATATCCACGGTGATCTCAAAAGGATAGTTATTTTCAATCTTGACTGAGAGTTCGTTAACATCACTATTAGAGAGCTTTTCGGGCAATAGCCGTTGTGCTGTGAGGGTTTTGCTTCCGCGAAAAAGGAGCAAGCAGTCTATAAAAAAGAGTACGGTAAGTCCTAAGGCTAGGAGTCCCGCGATAGGGAATAGCGCATGAAACCAATTGGAAAGCAGATACACTACGCCAATGAGGGTAAGGGCATAAAAAATGCGATTACCTATAAACAAAGATTTTATAAAACGGATGAGTGCCAATCTATCTTGGGATTTCTATGGATTGTACAATCATGTCAATGACTTGCTCTGCGGTCATCCCTTCCATTTCTCTTTCTGGCGATACAATCACACGATGACGCATCACAGGCGCCACCGAACGTTTGATGTCTTCCGGAATCACAAAGTCACGTCCTGCAATGGCAGCAAAGGCCTTAGCGGCATTCATAATGGCCAAGGATGCACGAGGAGATCCTCCCAAATATAAATGCGGATGTTTACGTGACTTGATCACAATTTCCGCAATGTAATTCAGTATTTTTTCTTCAATCATCACAGATTGCGTCTGCTCTCTAAACGTCGCTAGTTTTTGAGGATTTAAAACGGCTGTAATGGTATCTTTGGCAATTACTCCTTTACGGTCATGATGACTTTGTAAAATGGTCACTTCTTCTTCTTGCGATGGGTAATCGACTTTTATTTTGAAAAGAAAACGGTCTAGTTGTGCTTCTGGAAGCGCATAGGTGCCTTCTTGCTCTACAGGGTTTTGTGTCGCCAACACCATAAATGGCGGAGGCATCGGGTAGCGTTCTCCATCGATGGTGATTTGGCGTTCTTCCATGACTTCAAAGAGTGCTGCCTGTGTTTTGGCGGGTGCACGGTTAATCTCATCTATTAATACAATATTAGAAAAGATAGGCCCTTTTTTAAACTCAAACTCACTGGTTTTCATATTGAGGACAGAAGTTCCTAATACATCACTCGGCATCAAGTCGGGTGTGAATTGTAAACGACTAAATTCTGTATCAAGTGTTTTTGCGAACAGTTTTGCCGTGACAGTTTTTGCGATTCCAGGAACACCTTCTATCAATACGTGACCATCCGAAAGCATGGCTACAATCAAGAGTTCTATAAATTCAGATTGCCCCACGATGATTTTAGCAAGTTCCTCTCGAATTTGATCGGCGGCATTGCGGAGATCTTCGAGCGGAATTCTATTGGTAAACGTAAGATTCTCGTCTGCGTTTGTGGTATCATCTATAATTTCTTCTGGAGTTGCCGAAGGAATATCTTGTGGTAATGGCGTGTTTTCTTTTCCATCTTCTGGTGTTCCAGTTCCTGTTACGTCGTCCATATTAGTTCGTTTTAAAAGCGTGTATGAGCTTATTTAGTTTTAATAATTCTTCTTGTGTAATTGGATATTTCTGACTGATGGAGGTGATATAATCCATGAGTCTTTTGGTATCTTCTTGTGTGTTATTAGATTTAGAAGCAAGACGTTCTATAAAATCAAGCCCTCTATCTGCGGTTTCCATCTGGTATTCCTCCCGGATGTATTCCATAAA
>CAYGQJ010000134.1:6593-8461 GCA_964351845.1 uncultured Flavobacteriaceae bacterium
GAGGTATTGATGGTTTTTCCATTTTTATAATGGTTATCCCAAAAGATAGGAACATCATCTGGAATGTATCGCAGCGCTGCTTCTGTATAGGTATAGTTTTCTTGATCCAACATGAAGTAATTGGTAAACACATCAGGCATCAAATGCAATATGATGGTTCCTTCACCAAAGGCTTGTTTGATAAAATGAACTTTCGGTTCTTGTATGCTCAACGAATCATCCCCTTTTTGATAATCGTAGGCGCCTAACACAACCGTTTGAAGGGTGTCTACCTCATTAAAGTAAACGGTCTGGATGCTTTGGTTTAATTTATAGGGGCGTTCTTTTGTAAGCGATGGATGTACGAGTTCGAGTAATGGTGGTTTTCTATCAATGTTACTTAATTCATAATACACTTCGGTTTCTAGGGATAAGGTGTCAAGAATCGTTTTCCCGATGCCACCAGCACCTATATAGAGTGTATTACCACGGGAAACCCAATCGAGGAGTTGTACTGATTCTGCTTTATCAAAATTGATATAATCATTGACAAAGAAATAGGTGCCTCTTTGGTGATTGCTATCTGCTAAAAACTCATAGGGCGGTCTAGAAATCTCTTTAAAATCAGCGTCAGCTCTTGTTTCTTTCAGGGTATTGTATAAGACAAAAGAGCCATAGGGTATTTTATCTTTCTTGGCATAACTAGGAAACCAATTCACAGGAGATTTTTGACTAGATTCTAGGTAGACGAGTAACGCGAGTAGCGTCAATAGGATGCCGGCAAGTATTTTTAATTTATTGCTCATAATTGACTTGTCAGCGTTACAAAAGAGGATTGTGCTTTTTGAAAAGAAGCTTCATCTACTTCAAAATTTCCATACCATATATAGTCATAGAGATCTGTGACATGCCTAAATTGTTTGCGTAGGCTAGGGTCTGTTACTTCGTAAATATACTCGTGATTGGTTTTTTGTACTTGCCAGTTAATGAGTTCTTTTCCGCTCATTTTTTGAAGTGCTAGTAAGTAGTAAAAACGAATGGCAAGGCGGTAATTACCCGCTGCAATGGCTTTGTCAATGAGTACTTGGATATCCTCCCGTTTTATCAGTTCTTCATCATCAGAGAGAAAAGCTTGTGAGTTTTGTCTTTTTTCGAAGGCTAATTGCCCTGAGTCCATTTTTAGAAATACCCAAACAAGCAGTGCTACTAAACCAGCAACAATCAAATAGGGTAGTATCTGTATAAAAAACAGGACTGTCCCTGAAGCCTCATCACCTCCTAAAATCCAACGGATAAAGCTGGACCATACATCATTAATCCATCGTTTAACATCAGTCCACCAGTTGTCTTCTTCTATCGCTTCGGTATAATCAAAATCGCTATCATTTTGATAGTCTTTGATCTGTTCTTTGTCAAGGGTAACGGGATAAAGGGGCGCGTTGTCTTTTTGTAGTTCTTCTAAACTGTAGGCGTTACTATCTTGCACAGTAATCGTGACAACCAAAGGTGTGCAAGCATCGGTTTTTTTCGCGTAAAGCGAAAGTAAAAAAATAAAGATCCAAACTGTTTTACTCCTCATCAGATCTTCCTATGGCGTTTATTCTCTCTAACGAACCTGTTTGGTCTTTTCGTTCACTAAGATTAAAATAAATGAAATTAACGGCTAATGCGGGTATGATATACAAAAGATACCCGACGGAACTGGATATGGTTTGAAATATGACGAGTATCCAGTCTGTAGTGGGCTCGGTATATGAGAATTCGCCAGGGCCCATGAATTCTTGCGAAATAACATAGATCACTGCGGGAATTTGAAAAACAAAACTAATGGCTCCTGTGATAAGGCCTAATAAAAATAAAGCGAGAAATGTATTCCACCATTCGTCTTT
>CAYGQJ010000134.1:8561-11240 GCA_964351845.1 uncultured Flavobacteriaceae bacterium
CCTACAAGTAAGATGTAGGGTATTAAAAGGGTTTTAAGAAGGACAGAAAATAACGGCTTCAAGTTTTTGCGTAAAAACTTGAAGGTATCCGTAATAATATCTCCGATTTCTCTCTTTTTATTGAATTCTATGGTGTCAGATGTCATCATCTTATAATGTTGGGATTTTTGGCGTGTTTGCGATGTCGAGTTGTTGTTGTTTGTATTGCTGTCTTGGATAGATCACATAATAAAAAATGATCAAAGCCAATGAACTAGATATGATGAGAATCGCCAACCAATCTGGCATTTCGGTATGTCGTGTGACAAAACCTTCTAGAAATCCAGCGACAATAAATAAAGGAACGGTACTCACCACAATTTTAAGTCCGTTTTTCATTCCCTTTTTAAAAGAGGCAAGTCGTGTGTAGGTACCAGGGAATAAGATACTATTGCCTAAGACCATCCCAGCACAACCGGCGATGATGATCACCGAAATTTCAATCGTTCCGTGAATCCAGATCGTACGAACAGATTCCCATCCTACGCCTTGCTCAAAAAAGAAATATTGAAAACTCCCAAGCATGATAGCATTACGCATGATAATCATCAAGGAACCGACAGAGAATAGGATGCCAAAAATAAAGGCATACATAGCAACCCGTATATTATTAATGGTAATTCCTAAAAACATATTGAGTTCACCTTGCTCTTTATAGACCGCCATTGGGTCTCCTTTCTCTATATTACTCAAGGTCATGTTCACATACCCATCGCCCAGAATAGATCGTACAAAGGCACCATCATGTGCTGCACTGTAGGCTCCAATGATGGTAAAAAGGAAGAACGTTAAGAAAGCAATGAGTAATTGTTTTTGGTAGGTATACATCAAAAGCGGAAACTCTTTCGTGAAAAAGGTAATAAAGCGTTTACTAGATTCTCGTTTGGTTTTATAAATGATTTGATGTGATTGTGACGCTAAGTAATTAAGATATTCTAAGGTCTTACTTTTTGGGTAGAATGTTTGCGCATAACTTAGATGGTCTGTCACCTCAATATAGAGATTAGAGAGCTCATCCGGATGTATTTGATCTTTGTTAGTAATAACATTTTCAAACTTCAACCATTTATCCTTATTTTGCTTGACAAAAGCAGCTTCGCGCATTTACAGAAAAATTAAAAAGTAAAGAAAGAGAATAAATGGATAATTTTCAAATAGAAACCGCTCAAAATGTCAGTATTTATCAAAATGTTGCTGGAATTGGAGATCGGATACTCGCATATATCGTAGATATACTTATTTTATTCGCTTATTGGCTCTTATCGATCTTCGTTTTAGGTGCTATTGGGACAGATAATGATGATTTTTGGGTATTTATCATGGTACTAGGTCTTCCTACCTTCTTATATCATTTATTTTTTGAAACCTTTTGGGATGGTCGTACGCTTGGAAAAGCGGCCTTAAAATTACGTGTAGTCAAACTTGATGGGTCAAAACCGGGTTTTGGAAGTTATTTTGTCCGTTGGCTTATGCGTATCATCGATATTAGTTTCACTACGGGAGGCGTCGCAGTTGTGAGTATCCTCATAAGTGATAAGGGACAACGATTGGGAGATCTCGCGGCAGGTACTACCGTGATAAGCGAAAAAAAGAGAGTGAACTTATCTCAGAGCTTACTCGTGACCGTTCCAGATAATTATGTTCCTACGTATCCCCAAGTCACTGTTTTTAATGATCAAGATGTACAAACCATCAAAACCTTATACACAGATGCAAAGCGCAATGGCAACCATAATGTGATTGTTAAGTTAGCTGAACGTTTAAAAGAAAAAATGGTTGTCGATCCCGAAGAGACCAATATTGAATTTGTAGACCGGGTGATTACAGATTATAATTACTATACACAGCAATAATGGAAATTATCACTTTCCTTGATATTTTAGGAACCATTGCATTTGCAATTTCGGGGGTCTTGACGGCGATGAATAAGCGTATGGATGCCTTTGGTATTTTGATTATTGCCCTCATTACCTCTATTGGCGGCGGTACCTTGCGAGATGTTTTGATCGGAAAAACTCCTGTTACATGGATGCAAGATCAGGTATTTCCTATGGTTGTTTTTGGAACCGCCATCTTTGCGGTACTCTTCAGGAGTAAACTCAAGTATTTTAGACGCTCTTTGTTTTTATTTGATACCATTGGGATAGGGTTGTATACGGTCACAGGAGTGCAAATCAGTTTAGCTTTTGGGTTAGACCCGCTTATTTGTGTGATATTAGGTACGGTGTCGGCGTGTTTTGGAGGGGTGTTGCGTGATATTTTGTGTAACGAGATTCCCATTATTTTCCATAAAGAAATTTATGCAACAGCTTGTATTGCTGGTGCGGCTGCGTATTTGATTTTTAACGAATTTAATATGTCTCAGACCTTAGCCATGGTATTCTCAGGTGCTATTATCATCATCATTCGGATTTTAGCGGTGGTTTTTAAATGGCAGTTACCGCGATTGTATAAGAAAGAAGTTTCTGAATAATAAAAAGAGCACGCTCCTTCCTGCGGCAGGCAGGTTCGCGAAAGCGTACACAGTATCTCCAGAATACTCATTAGATACGTATAAAAACCGTATCACAACTCCATAAAAAAAGCTCTCGATTAGGAGAGCTTTATACGTTGCTTAATTCAATCAACTATATTTTGAGT
>CAYGQJ010000135.1:0-11187 GCA_964351845.1 uncultured Flavobacteriaceae bacterium
ACAAACCTAGAAATGTTTACAGAACATTACGGGCAAATGCCTATCGGATTAGACGTTCATTTCATATTTGTCTCTGTACAAGATGGTGATTATGTATATGCCATCCAATCAGCAACAATTGGAGCAGATCATATCGAGACCTTCGCTACAACACAAACGACCACAGAAGCAGGCCTTACAGCATTAATCAATGCCTTACCATAAGGATCATATATGAAATAGGGAATAACCTCAGAGCGATAGTATTGCTCTGAGGTCTACCCATTTAATGAATTCATTGTTTTTAACTACCTTTAAATGCATCTCTACTGCATACAACCAACCACTTATATGATGAAATATATTCAATTCCTATACACGATAGTTCTGGCAGGATGCCTCATCACAAGCTGTTCTGAAGATCACGATTGCGAGGAGGGCATCGTTGAAACTCCCAATGCCATCGCTCCGATAGACGGAGCCGATTATGCCGCAAGTCTTATGGAATGCCGAGTACCCAAAGTACAGACGTTTATCATACAAGGATTTGCAGGAGGTCAACTTATTGGTGAACAAGGAGGTGTTGTTTCGATTCCTGGGCAATCCTTATTTAATGCAGATGGTACGATCATAGATGGCGAGGTAGAAGTGAGTATGCTAGAAATGTTTACATCAGGGGATATCGTCGCTTGCCAATTATCGACCAATACTCGTAATGCTACTGGAACCATTGAACCCACCCTAAGCGAAGGCTTGTTATTTTTTGACATCCGCTTTAATGGACAGCCTGTCGTCATACAAGGAGAAATACAAATCTTTATTCCCGAAGAAAATAATACAGAAGAGCTTTTATTTTTTAATTCACCTTCCTGCCCTGACCTTAACTGTAGCGTCACTTGGGAAACTATAGGAAATGCCTTTCCTGCGGAAATAGATGACCCTATCGGCGCTGTCATCACAGGCTATAGCGGCATCACCACCCAAACGGGGTGGTACAACATCGCACAGTTTAATCCGAGTCAAAATGAAAGAACGACGGTATACAATGTCCCTCCTACTGGATTTAACGACACCAACAGCAATGTATTCCTTAGCTATACCAATGATCAAATTGCCGTGAGTCTCTTTGACCAATACGACCTGAATCTAGGCGTCTTTAGTGAGGTGTATAACGAAATTCCATTAGATACTCAGGGACATCTCATTTTTACCTCACGACTTGACGGGATATTTCGACTAGACACCTCTCAAATACGCATCACACAGGATATTATTGGCGCTACTACCGACACCAATGAACGTACAGAAGAGCAACTCATCACCCTTATTAATTCGTTATAAGTCATGATCAAAAGAATTTTTACCACCGTTCTCTTTGTAAACCTTGTGACGTTTATGGGCTACGCACAAACAATTCCACAAGACACATTAACGAGAAGTGCGCCTATATTTTATGATGTACTAGGCAACAAAGTTACTTACGGCGCACAAATGCCTGAACTCAATCAAATTGCAGGGGCTCCCAAAGCATTTTACACCTATTACTGGGAACTAGGAGATGGCGATTATAGTTTTGAAAAAGAACCCAAGCACACCTACAAAAAAGAAGGAACCTATGAGGTAAAATTATGGAGTACCAATAATTATGATAATGGCAAACCTCCTGCCAGCCGACCTAAAAAAGTGGTCATTTCTGATGCTTCAGATGAAGAAGCAAGTACGGATGGTTTTGCTTTAGCGAAAGCGAACTCAGTATTCAAACCTGATGAAGATCTACTCATACGAACGAATAGAGATCCGCTACCGAGTCAAGAAATGGTGCTGATCACAAGCTACAAAAACACCAAAGACTATGTCACTAACGGAAAACTCTACCTGTTTTATAACGACAAGAGCTTTAAGGACGAGAATTTTGTACTTGCAGACACCCGACTGCATCACAACGAAAAAATAGAACAAAATGAAGATTTTGTACATCATGTAGGTGCCGATTTTTCTCAAGAGTACTTGGCATCCACATATCCTTCTGAGCTAAGAGAGCGTACACTTATTGTCCAAGACAGCACTAAAAATAAAAACCTCCCACTCACCCTTGAAGAGTCTCAGGAACTATACCTCAACAGCCAAGTCATCACCTTTACCAATATGCAACCCGGCGAAGAGCGCAATGTCTTCCGCACGCTAGAAACCACGCCTGAAATGATTAAAGACACCAGTGCGATTGTCACCCTACGAAGCGTGTATGTCCCCGATGAAAATTATGAAAATCACACCGTAAAAGACACCGAGCTAGAAATTGTCACTTCCCATGATCCTAACAAAATGTCCTCCAATGGCACGCTGATGAATTATCGTTTAGTGCGTTTTAAAAAGCTCAAATTTAAAGTCCGTTTCCAAAATGATGGTGAAGGGCCTGCAAATACGATCCGGCTTGAGGTAGATACCCCAGAAATGTTTGATAAAAACACCTTAGAAATCAAAGATATGTACCCCCAATGTCGCATCTGTCCCAAAGATCGCGAAGTCAATTATTCCTGTCTAGATACCATCCTTCAAAAGGATAAAATTATTTTTACATTTAAACGTATTTACCTCCCAGGCACTGCTCAAAAAAACGTCACCGAAAAGGACTCAACAAAAGGGTTTGTGAAGTATGCCATGAAGTTTGGAAAGGATTTTCACAAAAAGAAAACCCGAAGTCGCACGGCTATTTACTTTGATAAAAACGAGCCGATTTATACCAATTATAGCACCACACGATTTACGCCTGGCATTTCCATAGGCGCCAGAGCTGGGTATATTTTTAATCCCGATCTAGACAATGCTACCGAAGTATTTGCCGGCATCACCCTCTCCCCTTTTAAATCCTATCGTGGGTATTTGCAAGCAGAACTTTTCTTCTCAACGACTTCTTTTGACAACTTTCGGGATTTTGAAACCATCGAAACCAATGATATTGGGATAGAAAGTATCACACGATTTACCGAAGAGGCAACCGCACGCAATATCACCACTTACTTGGTTCCTATTTCGTATCGATATAATCTCAATAATTTTGTTGCTGTGGGGGCCGGTCTTCAACTCAAATTAGATCTAAGTCGCGCGTGCAATCAAACCACTACAGGTGAATTTTTCTTGAACATTCCTGGAGAAGGTGAAATCCGTGATGAAACCCAAGATACCTTTCAAGAAACCGACTGCAATAAAGGCGTAGGTAATTTTCAATCTGGGGTTTTTGCCGATATTAATTTTGGTGGCGTTCGGATAGGTCCGAGTGCTGGCATCCGATATGTTTCTAATTTTAATGCGCCCAATGCTCAGATTCAAGTCTACGGACTTTGGAAATTTTGATCGATGAGAATACGTCTACTATTACCTATTTTCCTAGTGGCTTTTGGCACGTTGATCAGTCATGCGCAAGAAGACCATTTTTATAAAGCCTTAGATGATTTTCGCACGAACCCAACGCCAGAAGAACTTTCCATTTTAATACAAAAAACGGATGCTTTACCGATGCTAGACGCCGATAGCCACCTAGCAAAAGTGGTGGTAGACTGCAATATTGCGTATTACCAAACACGTTATGGCAATATTGCTGCCGCCATCTATCGCTATGAGGCCGCTTTAGAACGCTACAGAACGCAACAACTCAGCGGGTATGACATGGTGAGTTCTGCGATGATTCCGTTGGGTAATTTATATACCCAAACCAATGCTTATGCCGAAGCAGAACATATGATACGGGCGTATATTACGCTTTCGCGAAAAGCGAACCAAAACAACCATCTCCTCTCCGGTTTGATCAATCTTTCGGTCCCGTTACAAAACCAAGGCAAGTATGAAAACGCCATCCGTGTGTTGGAAGAAGCCAAAAAACTACGCCCTGACAATATCGATATTAGGATGAATCTAGCGACAAACTATTTCAGTAAAGGTGATGATACCCAAGCGGAAGTATTAGCGCAAGAAGTCATCGCTTCAGACCCTAATCAAGTCAACGGATATAAACTACTAGCCCAAATTGCCATACGACAAGGAGATTTTCTAAAAGGGGAACAACGCTTACAAAAAGCACTTCAAATACAACTTTCTGAGACATCTACGTCCCAACGTCCGTTGGCAAAAACAAGACTTTTACTCGCACAAACCTATGCTTCAAATCAAAATATAGCGCAAGCGCAAGCGCAGCTACAAGCACTGTATCGCATCTGGTTTGTAGGCTACACAAATGATCAGAAATTGCCAAGTGAGGCGCAACTTTTTGGAGAAAACACCTTAGTCGACGCGCTAGATCTTCATGCCGAACTTTTCTCCTTCCAACATAAAAACGAAGCGGCGCTCAAAGCCTACGCCTTTGCCGCCCAGGTAAATGATCTATTAAATAACGACCAATTACAGCAAGCCTCAAAACTACGATTACAAGCCAGTGACAAAGTCCGTTCAGAAAAAAGACTTGCCCTGATTTATGATCTTTATAAAAACGAAAAAAAGGAAACCTGGCTAGAAAAAGCACTTCGCATCAGCGAACGCTCAAAATCATCTGTCGTACTAGCATCAAGCCAGGATAAAGCCTTATTATCAAAGCACGCGAGCGACAGCCTAGTGATTGCCTACCAACATCAAGGGGCACAACTTTCAAGATTAGAGGCCCAATTATGGAAACTCCGCAGCACTCAAACCACCCACCTGCAACAGATAGAAACTTTGCAAATAGCCTACAGTAAAATCATGCTCTCGCAACGCAACTTACGGCTTCGCATCGCAGAGAAATACCCAAGCTTAAACGTAAGAGAATCTTCTGTATCGTATGCATTTCTCAAAGAAAAGGTCAAAGAAAAAGAAGAAACATTGGTCAGTTATTTTTTTGGCAAACAAGCTATTTATCAATTTATCATAGGACCATCTCTAACTAGTTTTGAAAAAATAGCACCCGATCAAACGGCTAGAGATACCGTATTCAATACCTGTGTACGTTACAATCGCTATTTTGAAGATGCCTCAAAAATCAACAATACTCCGGATGCTTTTAAAAAGGATGCGCATCTACTGTACACACTTCTAAAACTCCCTGCGGCTGAAAAAATGATCCTTATTCCTGACGGAATGCTCGCTTTTTTGCCTTTCAGCACCTTACTAACAACTCCATCAGAAGGTTTTGTTTTTGATCAAATGCCTTTCTTGCTTCAATCGACAACTATTACGTATCAGCTTTCGGCAACGCAATATCTCAAAGCACCAACAACATCAATAAAACCCACGTCTGTATTGGGTGTTTTTCCTGTGTTTGAAGGTTCTGAACTGGCACTCAACTACTCTGTTGAAGAAGCCAATGCCATCAAGGAAACATTTCCTACCAAACTATTAATACGCGATGAAGCCGTAGTAGAAAATGTTTTCCCTTCAAATGCATTTGAAAAAGGTGTTACAAATGACTATACCATTTTACATTTTTCTACCCATGCGCGTGGCGGCGGTTTTACGGCTCCAGCCGAGCTACAATTTATCGATCAGTCGGTTACTGTTACTGATTTGTACGGACTCAATCTACAGCCAGATCTTATCGTTTTAAGTGCCTGTGAGACAGGCGTAGGAAGTATTGCGACAGGAGAAGGAACGTTGAGTCTTGCCCGTGGGTTTCAATATGCAGGAGCTCAAAACCTGTTATTCTCTCTCTGGAAAGTAAATGATAAAGCCACCGCCCAACTGATGGGTGATTTTTATACAAACCTGAAGGATACGTCTTCAAAAACGGTAAGCCTGCAACAAGCACAACAAAACTACCTGAGTGATGAAACCATTGCTAATGCTAAAAAATCACCTTATTACTGGGGTGCCTTTGTCTATTATGGGGCACCTGAAGAAGCAATCACCTCATTTTCGTGGATCTGGATTCTCGGAATCGTAATTTTTGGACTATTTTTGATCCTCATTGTTTACAAAAAGTATGGCATCACTTCGTGAGTTTTTAGTAGAAAAAGGATATACACGCATTCGGTTATTCCCAACACTCACACAGCATTTAGAAATTACGGCTAAAATCAATGGCGAAAAAGGCTCTTTTATCCTAGATACGGGTGCCTCAAATTCCTGTATAGATTTTACATTTGCCGAGCATTTTAAATTGAATAGTGAAGAAAGCGAAGTCCTTGCTGCTGGTGCTGGTGCCACCGATATGCGCACCGAATTATCAAAAGGAAATAGTATCAAAATAGGGACTTGGAAACGAGAAGACATCAACCTTGTCCTTTTTGACCTATCCCATGTAAATACTGCCTTAGAAAATCACAACACACCGGCTGTACACGGTATTTTAGGGGCCGACATTCTCAACCTTGGCAAAGGAATCATTGATTATCAATACACTTGCTTATATCTTAAAAAGTAAAATATAGCTTATATTGTAAAGGATGATTTTATTGTAACATCTCCCCCATGAGAATCTTAATCGTACTTTTTTTTAGTTGTTTTTGGTATGTATCTCATACGCAAAACAATGAGGTATATCTAAAAGAATTTACACAACAAGACGGCCTAGAGATAGATAAGGTAAACGCGCTCGAATTTGACCAAAACGGGTTTCTTTGGCTGGGCGGGGGTGTTAATCCAGCTCGTTCTAAACTTATAGCCAACGCAAATCCAACTATTTTACAGCGCTTTAACGGAAATTCTTTCCACACCATCTCGACACCTGATCATAGTAACATCTTTGACATCTATAAAAGGAATGATGGGCAATTTTACATCGTCACAGATGATTCACTGTATCTTTTTGATCCTATCAGCACTAAATTTATAGAAATACACCTACCTATACACACAAAAATCTCTTCTATTTTTGAGTATCAAGGCAAAGACTATGTTATTACTCAAAATAACCTTGAAGTAATTGTCAATACCATACATCCTGATTTAAAATTAGAAGAAATATTTCGATTTACTACAACCGTCAATCGTATTAAAATAGATAAAAAAACACAGTTTATTCCTTTTGAAAATGTCGTTGTTATTAGTGATGACAACTTCCCTATCACCTTTGTCACTTGGGAAGGAGACATCATAAAAACCATTGACCCAAAAGGGTTTGAAAACGAACGAGAACTCGCTTTGCGTAAAAAATGGATTGATGGCCATTTCCAAATAAATGGACAACACTATGTCCTTTTATACAATTACCATCAAGTATATCGCATAGATCCCATAGCCATGGAATTAATTCCTGTAAGTGCTACAGAAAATCAAATTTTTAGTACCATTTTAAAAACATACAATGATCCAAAAGGAGGACATACCATTATTTCTACCTATAATGACCAATTATCCATACAAACATTACATAAAACGAAAGGATTAACCACCCTGTACGCAGACAAAAAATTTGGCCCTGCTAGCAGTTTTGAAATCGTATCTAAAGACATACAACGTGATGCCTGGTTTACCACCAACAACACCTTATACTACATAAAATTCCCATCAGATATTGTAACGACATTGCTCCCTAATAAAGAAATAAGAGCCATAACACCTCTCTCAGAAAAAGAATACCTTATTGCTACAGAAAAGGATGGATGGCAACTTTTTAATAGCAGTAACAACACCATAAAGCCCTATACCATTCTTGAAAAAGGAGACATTTTAAAACCATACTCCTCTCGTCATTTTTTTATAGAAGGTAGCACTATTTGGAGTAATGATACTTCAGGAGGGATTATCGAAGTAGACACCTTAACTCGAGAAATACAGTATTATAGACATTACCCTGTAATATGTATGGTACGCCCTACAGATTCGACCATTGTCTATGGAACCAAGGGATACAACCTTATGGAGTTTAATACCCGTACGAAAACCCATACCCCGCTTGTAGCTACAGACTCCTTAGATATTTATGATCTTGAGTGGCGTGAAGTAGACAATCATATTATCGCAAGTACAAGTAAAGGAGTACTCACCTATGATCTTAGCTCAAAAGAGCATGCATTGTATAATGACCCTGCACAACTCCCCGACCCCTTTCTTCTTATGGGAGAATATCATCCTAACTATGGATATATTCAAGGATCGCGTTCAGGAATCGTCACCACATTTGATCTTGAAACTAAAGAATTCAAAACCCTATATCAAGACGAACTACAAGCAGGTATTGCGACCATTCTTTTTGACGATCAAGATAACTGGTGGATCAATACCTTTAACGGCATCGTATCCTTCAATCCAGTATCAAAACAAACACATCGCTTTTCTGTAAAAGACGGATTTACAAATAATGAAGCAAATAGGTATAGTGCTTTAAAGACAGAAGATGGATTTTTGGTAGGCACCATACAAGGGCTAAACTTTTTTAAACCAGAAAAACTTCAGCCAGAAATCAATACAGCGCAAATCGTTCCTTTACGTATCAGCACCTATAACACACAAGATAAAAAATATACCATATCTCATGATCAGTATGCTTTCAAGGAACATAGTGCCGTAGAAGTTGATACTGAGTACGCTTTCGCGAAAGCGCAGCCCATCACACTCCCATCAGAAAATCGTGCCTTAGAAATTGGTTTTGCCTTGACACAACTGGATGTAACACGAAACGAACGTTACCGCTACCGTCTTGATGACAAAGAATGGGTCACCATAGGAAACACACAATCCATACGCTTTCCAAATCTTGCAGCTGGAAACTATATGCTAGAAATTGAAGCACTAGACTTTTCAGGTAATAAAATTGGAGATTCCCTTCTGCTTCCTATACACTCCAAAGATTTCTTTTATAAAACCTGGTGGTTTTTCCTAATCATCACAATACTCATATCTAGCATCCTTTTTTGGATGTTTAAACAACAATTACTCCGTAAACAGTTACAAGAAGGTTTTTCGCAAGACTTAATGCAATCGCAAGAAGAAGAACGCGCTCGCATCTCAAAAGATTTGCATGATAGCGTTGGCCAGCAACTCACTCTGATCAAGCAAAAACTCCAAGAACAAGGAAAGACAGCTATAAGTGAGCTTACGCATAAAGCCCTAGAAGAAATACGCCATATCTCTCGCGGTCTCTACCCTAGCATTATCAAACAACTGGGACTGAGTGGTAGTATTGAGCAATTACTCTATGATGTAGATGAGCAAACCGAACTTTTCGTCTCTGCAGATATTGATGATATTGATGACCTTTTTGACGAAAATCAAGCATTACATATCTATCGATTTGTTCAGGAAAATATTTCTAATATTATAAAACACGCTTTCGCGAAAGCGTTCTCAGTAACGATCCAAAAAGAAAAAAATACGATACAAATTATCATAAAAGACAACGGAAAAGGCTTTGAAGTATCTGAGAAACAAAAGCACCATAGTTTAGGATTAAAAACCATGGAAGAACGTATTCGTATATTAGCAGGAACTATAACCATAGAAAGTAGTCTAACATCAGGAACAGTAACCACGGCACAAATCCCCCATAGTTATGCAAAAAAATGACATACACTTACTTATAGCAGATGACCACCCATTACTATTAGATGGGCTTAAAAACGCGCTACATACCCAAGGATATTCCCATATTATGGCAGTTGAGAATGGCGCGCTCGCATTAGATTATATACAAGAAGAACAACCTCATGTCGCATTACTCGATATTGAAATGCCCTTATTAACCGGATTTGAAGTCATTAAAAAATGCCAAGCATTAAACGTCACTACGCGTTTTATTATTTTAACCTCTCACAAAGAAAAAGGCTTTATTTTAAAAGCTAAAAAACTAAACATTGCTGGATACATCATAAAAGATGAACCCTTTACGGAGATAGACAAATGCATTCAAGCAGTCGCCGCAGGAGATACCTATTTTAGTGCGACATTTGACGCTGTTCTTGAAGGAGAAATCAATCCGCAATTACAAAAAGTCAAATTACTCTCCCCATCAGAGCGGACTATTTTACGTCTCATTGCCCAAGGTAAAAACTCCAAAGAAATCGCAGAATTACTGACCATTTCTATCCGCACCGTGCAAAAACATCGCGCAAATATTATTGCCAAATTAGAGCTACCCACAGGTGTAGATTCCCTTTCTATTTGGACCCAGGAGCACCAAGAACTCCTCATCTCCATATAATTCATTCCCGCATAGGCGGGAATCTTATCATATAAACTGAAACCTCATCGTGATATTCATCACATACAAAGGTGATCTCAAGCTGTCATCCTGAGCCTGTCTAAAGGGCAGTCGAGAGTTCTTGTAGCTATAAACTAACTATCAAAAACTTCTCGACTGCGCTCGAAGAGACATACATTTACACCTTTTTCACACAAACAAAAATAGAGTAATACTCTATCGATAGAGTATTACTCTATTTTACTTTCAATTCCAAAAAATAAATCTCAAAAATCAAAAAATCAAATTCCAAAAAACCTCCAGCATCAAGCGTCAAACAAATTCAAAATAAACTTCCCATTTCCAAACTGTCTTTTTTCTCTTCTCTTTTCATTCCCGCGAAGGCGGGAACCTCATCATTATTAACTTTAGTATCCTCAAAACATACACTCTCCTTTTCAATTTCAATGTTAACATCCAGCATCCCACTATCATCTCTTTCCTTTTCATTCCCGCGAAGGCGGGAACCTCATCCTTGTTTTCAGTTTCAATTTCCAAAAACGAATCCCTAATACCTAAAAGCACTACGTACCCCTACGTAGTTTTTGCTCTAGGTACGTATAGGTAAAGAAAACGCTTACACCTACTTTTACATCCTAAACTAACATCCCTATTGTTATGAAAAAACTACTACTACTCGCGATCTTATTATGTATATCTAGCCTTACATATTCACAAACCTTTGATGTTGATGGCTTATCGTATAGCGTCAATGACGGTGATCCTACTACAGTAAGGGTAACAGGACGAGCAACAAGTAACACAAATACAGCAGTTATTATTCCATCTAATGTTTCAGATAATGGTAGCTCTTTTACGGTAACTAGAATAGGAGATACTGCTTTTTCTAATAATCAATTAACAAGTGTGACTATTCCCATTAGTGTGACTAGTATTGGCTTTGGTGCTTTTTTTAATAATCAATTAACTAATGTGACCATTCCCAATAGTGTGACTACTTTAGGAAATCAGGCTTTTCAAACAAATCAATTAACAAGTGTGACTATTAGCAATAGTTTAACTACCATAGGAACTAATGTTTTTGCATTAAATGACTTAACAAGTGT
>CAYGQJ010000136.1:0-11074 GCA_964351845.1 uncultured Flavobacteriaceae bacterium
AATTAGAAGGAACTTTTTATAGGAGATTACCTTATCATATACTTCTATTTCATACCTTTAGAATGATATAGTCATTCTAAAATCCTACTTTCTCATGAAAAAAAAGTACTACGTCCTTGCCATAGGCATAGGATTCTCAGTGGCAACGATTGCACAAGAACAAACACCTTTACGAGAACAACTTGTCGAAACTCAAGATCATACCTACGTACCCATTTCTAGGGCGAGTATGGATACAAGTCCTGCCTACAATGTGCAGAGCAGCACCTTTTTTACGGCTCAAGTCAACATTGATGAAAGCGGTATGAACATCGTAGGCGATGCAGCCAATGAACCTTCTATTGCCGTAGATCCCACCAATCCTGATCGGATTGTCATGGGATGGCGACAATTTGATACCGTTGATAATAACTTTCGTCAAGCGGGATACGGATTTTCGCTCGATGGCGGAAATTCATGGACATTTCCTGGCGTTTTGGATCCGGGTGTATTTCGATCAGATCCTGTTTTAGATTTTGATTCTGAAGGAAACCTGTATTACAATAGCCTTCGGAATACGTTTGAGTGTGATGTGTTTGTCATACGCGATGGAGGTGTGGTTTGGGAAGATCCCGTACCAGCCAATGGAGGCGATAAACAATGGATGCGGGTAGATCACAACCCAGGCGTCAATAATAATTATGCCCATTGGAATCTATCGTTTACGACTTGTGATGGTGCTTTTACCCGATCAACCGATGGAAGTGAGAGTTTTGAAACCTGTATTAATGTGCCAGAAGATCCGTTTTGGGGAACCCTTGCTGTTGATAAAGAGAGTACCTTATATCTCACAGGAACTAATGGTGCGAATATCGTTGTATTTCGATCTTTCAATGCAAAAGACGCAGGAAGCACGATTGCTTGGGAAGATGTAAGTTTGGTCAATCTGGATGGGTTTTTAGATGTAGGATCGGCTGTAAATCCGCAAGGACTCTTAGGACAAACATGGATAGATGTCGATATTTCTGATGGGCCTGGCGAAGGGAATGTGTATGTAGCTGCCTCTGTCAATAGACCTTCAGTAGATGATCCAGGCGATGTGATGTTTTCAAGAAGCACCGATGGAGGGCTTACTTTTGAAGATGCTATCCGTATCAATACGGATGAGAGCACGGAACATTTCCAGTGGATGGGAACGATGTCCGTAGCGCCTAACGGGCGTATCGATGTGGTTTGGTTAGATACACGCAATGCGCCAGAAGGCACGGTGTTTTCTGAACTTTTCTATTCTTTTTCAGATGATCAGGGTACTACGTGGTCTGAAAACGAAATCCTTTCGGCATCTTTTGATCCAACGATAGGCTATCCGCAACAAAATAAAATGGGCGATTACTTTGATATGATTTCAGATAATCAAGGTGCACATCTGGCTTGGGCAAATACTATTAACGGCGGTCAAGACGTCTACTATACACGGATCACCCCGGATAGTGTTTTAAGCGTAGACGAAGTCGAAGCGAACACCACAGCAATGACAGGATTTCCCAATCCATTTACAGAACGTATTACCCTTAACTTTAATGCGAGCCAAGAAGGAAACACAACAGTTATCATTTATGATATGTTAGGTCGTGAAGTCTCTACGATCTTTAATCAAGAGGCCACCGGCAATCAAACGCTTTCTTGGGATGGAAAAACAGATCAAGGTGCTACAGTGAGTGAGGGGATTTATTTTATCACCATCACCACAGGAAATCAACGGCAAGTGATGCGTGTGATTAAGCAGTAATTTCTGATAAACGTATGCTAAAAGCTCTATAGTTTTCTGTGGGGCTTTTGTTTTGTTTACAACATAGATGCCCTAGGTAACTATGGCTTAAAACTAGGAATTCATCTAGAAGCCATTGAGCAAATCTTAAATGAAATGGGAGATCACAAAAACAAGATGATTCCTTCCACACGTCTCGTCGAAATCTTTAAGCGTTTTATAATTAGATTAGTTAATTAATAATTTTTTTATGATTACATCTTTTGCATTTGTGATATGCACAAAATACATGCCTTTTGGTAATGTGTTGGTGGGTATTGTATGTGTGTATTTTGAGCTATCAAGGTTTTGATACTGAAGTTGTTTTCCTTGTACATCTGTAATTGATACAGATAGAAGCGGGTTTTTTCCATGTGATGTCAATTGCACTTGATTTTTTGCAGGGTTTGGATATAGACTAATAGCATCAGTGTTATCTACTTCTTCAAGTTGTTGTACTTCTTTTTCTTCAAAAACAAGTTGAAATCTATTTGTGGAAATTTCTTTGTCAGACCAAAAAGTATATGCTTGTTTCTTAAGATCCACCAGTGAACCTTTTTCATCATCTATTAAGAATATAGACGTTTGTTCTAAATCAACACCTTCATAGTTGTCTAAGGTTATTGTATATTCTTGTTCTCCAATAAACTGTGTTGAAATGCCTAGATCAATTTTTATAGTTCTATTAAAAGATTCACGGGCTTGTATAGCGAGTTGTTCTTCACCTTTACTTATAGAGAATAAAGAGATACTTGTTTGTAAACGTTTGCTATCATAACCTTTGTCAATTTCTGGTGTCGTTTCTGATGTGAATACAATTCCTGTGGTACTATGTAATTTTTTATCTTTTGTAGAAAGGCCCAACCATAATTTATTTGTTGTTGTTGCTAGACGAGGTCTTGCATTACCCGTAAGAACACGCATAGCATTTGTAAAGACAACATCAGAACCTACTTGTGACTGATCTGCAAATACAATAAAACCTTGCCCTGAAGCCATAAATTGCCCAGGTGCTGTGCCTCCGTTAACTGCAGGAATTCCCATACCAATTGTACGTGTAGAAACATCATCCATGTCATAATTACGATTAGCTGGTCCAGGAAGACTTGTACTAGGAGATGTGAGATGATCCCAATAATAGACTTCGTTAAGCGCATTGTTTTGCGCAATGAGCTGATCGGTATCAATGGCCGAGGCATAAGGATTTCCTAATACATTAAAATTATTAGCCGTCGCGGGGCCATTGTAATGTATAGGAGAAGTAATCGTACCAGTATTCAAAGTGCCTAATGTATACTCGTGTACATAAATTGCAGAATTAGTAGCGTTATTAGGTTGCGGGAATACAAGATAGCCTTCACCAACATTGAGATTGGTAATAGGACTCTCTAAATAATCTCCGTTGTCATCTATAAAATTAATGGCGTTAGGAATCCCTTGAAAAGGAATAAAGTTCTCAGGAGTAATACCATATACACGATCTGCGTTTCCATACGCACTTTGACGTGTCTCAGCAGTCATTGGGCTCGAGAGTAGTATAAAATCTCTGGGTGCTAAGGGAGGTGTACGTTTAAATATGCGGATAGTTCCGTTATTTATCGTTGTTGCATTATCTTGAATTTGAATAATACTTCCCGCATTTTGAGAGACAAGATTACCATTCACAATAATATCATTCTTAATGTGTACATACCTGTTTGTTTTGACAAAAACAGAAGCACCAGTATTGATGATAAGATTACAGGCTGTAATATTTCCAAGATCGGTAGAGTAAAAACTATCTATAATGGCCGTCGTGTTTATATCAGGGATTCCATTACTCCAAACACCGTTACTAAAGGTAGTTGTCATGGGGCAGGTTGTAGGAACTGTGATCTTAAGATTATCAATCGCAATATCACTTCTAAAATTAATTCCAGTAACTCCAACAAATCGTATACGTATCACCTGTCCTGCATAAGAAGAAAGATCAATGGTTTGAGTAATCCAAGGGGCACTGTTAGTTGCTTGATTTGGGTCTTGTCCAGATCGAGACCATAGTTGAGTCCATTGCACTCCAGCATCTGTACTTACCTCTACAGCCAGTGATCCTGTAGCTCTACCAAACATGTGATAGTCAAAATGAAACGTAGGCATTACCTGAGTAGAGAGATCTATACACGAGCTAGTCAAAATAGCAGTTGCATTAAAACCAATAGCATTCGGATCTGTTACTTGAGGATTAGCAGGGTCTGAGGCTTCTAAATAAAAGTAGGTGCCTCCATCGGATGCGATTGCATCATTTCCTTGATCGGGCCCTGTAGGTCCAGAATTTGTAGGTCCAGAATTTGCTGTCCAATTCCCATCATCATTGCTATTTTGAGTCCAAAATCCTATACCATCTTCAAAAGTTTCTTCATACGGGAATGAAGAAACAATATTAGTAGGACAAGGTCGATCCATTCCAATAATTGTAAAATTATCAAAAGTAAATCCTTTAAAATCTGTGTTATATCCATCAGCAAGGTTACTGCTATCTGTATCAAACGTAAAGCGAAATAGCACACTAGACGCTCCAATAATCCCTTGGTTTGTATCAGGATCTATAACAAACTCTTCCATGATCCATTTATCAGCACCATCTACAATTAAGTCTCCATCATAGATAAAAGTACTATTGTTAAATTGATGCTGTTCATTAAAAAGAGACTTTAACAAGTGCTCATTTGTTACAGGATTTGCAGGTACTTTAGTATACTTTCCACATAAACCTATCCATTCATTTCCACCGTCTATACTCGCTTCTAATTGGACAAAATCAAAATTACGTTCTAGATCCCATAAGGCATTAAAATGTATGATAGCTGTATTGCTTACCGATAAATCAATAGGGGTAGTAAGTGTTGCATATCCAAGCTGATTATTTCCATAAGGAGGAGAAGGCGTGGTGGTTATCGCATTTGTACTCCCATCATATCCTGCTGTTGTTGGCGCCCACGTACCACTCAACGACCAATTTGTAATAGCATCTGCATCCAGTAGTATAGAAGGTTTATAGTATTTGGTTATTGTTGTTTCATAAATCGTGTATACATCATTACGGACACGTATTTGAAATTCAATAGCATCACCCGCTTGAATAGAAGGATCTAATGCTATAGACGGATTGATGTCGCGTTGTTCTAATACATCCATACTTTGAAGCGTAATACTTGGCGTGATAGTTTGGATGTTGGTTGAGATAGGAGTCATCTCTACGGTAATATCACTAGAGGTTTGTCCTAGATATTCGATGGCAAAATCTATAGTCGCCGTAGTGGTTTCAATTCGGGTAGGTGTCAAATCGTGAAAACGTGCATATTTACCAGCAAAGAAAGAAGTCAATAAATTCATTCGTACTGCACGCTTTGCGATAGGAACAAATTCGGTAACGGCTGGCCAAAACTCATCTCCATTTTCAGGAGAAAACGAAATAATATTTTTACCAGACCCCGCATTGGTATATGTAACACCATTGGTAGCCGTATATGTTACTGGATCACCGCCTAACATCCAGTCATTCGTATCACCGTTTGCACGCGTTAAGATATTTGGTGCAGAGCCATGTATGTATCGATTAAAACGTGTAATATCATGTAGTAATTTTTGGTATTCATCTTCGCGTCCAGAAGGGGTTGCATTGGGATCTCCATTATATGAAGAGGTGATAATAGCATTAAGTCCAGAATGATGATTAATCGCATATTTAAAATCTTTTGATTGGACAAAATCTTTGATAATCTGAGTTTCAGGTTCAGAAGCAGGTCCCACACCTCTATAGGTGTCTTGTGTGACATCATTGGTAGATCCCGCATTATCGTATCCCCAGAAGTAATCAAAATTTCTGTTCAAATCAACACCCCTACGATTATTTGAAAAACTTGCTGTTCCAAGATCATTCACACCTGGACTTAAGTTTTTACGCTGATCTCCAACACCATTTGGCGCAATGATCTCATTCCACTTTAAACCATCAGGATTCATTACAGGAAGAAAATACATTTCTTGATGATCAATAAGATGTTGTATGGCAGGCTCAGTGGCATAATTTTCTAAAAGCCACCACATATAATAGATAATATTCATTAAGCTATTAGGTTCTCTTGCATGTGTCATCCCAGTAATAAGCGATTCAGGTTCATCAAGTTCATCAGTATTTGGATTGTCTGAGATACGTACATACCAAATGGTTTGTGGATCAAACTGATCGGCGGTGGTTCCTGTCGTATTCCCCCATGTTTGTTGACCTGTAGGTGACGCATCCATGCGAACAGAAATAAGATCAGGATATAGCGATTGCATTCTATCAAGTTCGATCATTACTTCATCTAGTGTGAGGCAACCTCCAAAAGGAATATTGGGATCTTGAAACCCACCTAATCTAAAGTTTTGAGCGACCCAATCTATTTCATCACACGCCTCCCTTTGTATAAAACTAGGCACTGTAGCCTCTCCCGTGCTCACAGAACTCCTCGTGTTCTTACGTTGTAATGATGCTTCTTTCATAGCACGCAACTCCGCTTCAGCTTGTGGTCGAGTTTCGATAGCGCGATTGATAAGAAATGTAGATAGATCTTCTATCACTGTCGTGTAGGAGATGCCTATTTCCTCTAGCTGTGTTATCTCATTGGTGTTTAGATCCAATTCCAAATCGGATCCTTTAAATCGAGCCCCACAATGTAAATCAATGCCTGATTCTTGAATGCTTACTAACTGTCCATTAGTAGGGGCATTGATTAAGATTCGTTTAGAATGCACATTAGATTGTGCGTGTAAAGGGACAATGGCAAATAGGGCACTACATACCCATACGATGCTAGATATTAGGGTATCTTTTCTCATCACAAGTGTGTTTGGTTAGTTAGTTGAATGGCTATTGGTGGTGTTAAAATACATTTTTTTTGCCAGAGTACGCTTTCGCGAAAGCGCATAAAAAAAAGAAAACCGAAGCGGTGAAACTTCGGTTTTCAAATCGTAGACAATGCAAGGGAAACATTGGAAGTTAGGTCACATTATCTACAGGGTTGGTTTCTTAGTGAAACGCTATGTTGTAAAGTCTAAAAAATACCACCGCCTTCTTTCTCATCATTATCACGGCGTTTTCTAGATTTTGCACGGTATTTATTACTTCCTAAACGAAGGGATAAGGCCGCATTAATGGTATTACTCTCCCAGTTAAACTGGATATTCTGGTTAAAAGGACGTATGCCTGTACCTTGAAATTTCATGGTATTGAAAATATCATTATAGTTCAAACTTGCCGTGGCTTTTCCTTCCCAGAAGTTGTAACGGGCTCCGATATTGGTCATAAACATCGGATCTACATCAAATTGAATATTCTCATTGGCTCCACGATATAATATGAAGGCAGAGAAGGTCAACTTTTTGGTCGCTTTAAAGTTATTGAACACTCTAAAGTTCCATACCACATTATCTATTTCAAAATTATTGCTTGTAATATCATCGACTGTTGGATTTTCAATGGTAGGGTCTACGGTCTCTGCAAACGACTGTTGTGTTTGTGAAAAGACATCAAAACTTGCGTTTAAACTCCACCACGATAAAGGCTTATAATTCGCTGAAATCTCCAATCCATATGATGAGGTGTCGTCAAAGTTATCATTGGTAAAAATCAAGCTGTTCAAATTCGGGTCGGTACGGTTGTACAATAACGCCTGATTAATCAAATCTGATACGGAGCGATAAAAGACACCGGTGGTAATTGATCCTTTTTCTAAGTTACGGGTATAATTTACTTCTAAGGAGTTGGTAAACTGCGGGATCAGCGACGGATTTCCAAAAGCCGAAATAAGCGGGGTACTAAACTCTCTAATCGGATTGACTTGTCCAATACCAGGGCGGTCTACACGACGGCTATAACTGAATTGATATTGATTCTTCTCCGAAGGGTTATACGTAATAAATGCCGATGGATATAGTTGTGTATAGTCATTTCCAAAACTACGAAGGACACTATTGCCATCACGAGATACTTGCACAGATGGATCTGTGTCAAAGTTTGATAAATCATCAGTAACAACACCATCTTGAAAGGTCTCTCTCGTATCGGCAGTTACATTTACAGATTCAAAACGAAGTCCAAATTGTGCCGACCACTTTTCCCATTTCTTGTTTACAGAAGCGTACAACGAGTAAATATCTCTCGCATAATCAAAGTTGGTGGCAGGAGCATTGATAAACGTAGTTGGATCTGTAGAAAGATTAAACGGATTAATCACCAACTGATCTGTAGATCGCGCAATTTCAGAATCAAAGATTCGTGCTTGTGCGCCTGCTTCTAATTTTAAGGTTTCTGATAACGGATTTACATAGTCTAAGTTAATTGTTGTTCTATTACGTTCTGTGTCTATAAAGTCAACAAAATCTTGCGCCACATTATCACCGTCAAAAAGGAAGAGTCCGTTCTCATCTGCATTAAAAATATTATGATCTACTTCTAATTCTATAGAACTTCCTTCTTTTGCTAGATCCAACTTATAATCAATGTTGTATTGAGAAGATGTATTATCATTACGGTTATCAAATATCTGACTTACATCATTGGCATCTGTTGGGAAATCTACAATCGTAGTTCCTGTCACAAATCCATTAAATAAATTCTGATTTGTAAACACAGACAAGGTGTTTTTATCATTGATATAATAATCTATCCCTACTTTAAATAAATTAGAATTACTGTCTTCTAGGAAATCAAAATCTTGAAAGATTTGTTCTTCCTCACGGTCTACAAAACCAAAGTTGCCATTTTCATTATAGTTACCACCCCAGCTTCCGAATAGGTTAAACTTTCCGTTTCTGTAATTAATATCAATTCCTGTATTCCATTTTGGATTGTCTTGGTAGGTAAACCCTGTATTGATATTGACATTGGTTCCTAGATTGGCATTCTTATGCAGAATGATATTGATCAAACCGCTCATTCCTTCAGGGTTGTACTTGGCTGATGGATTGGTAATCAACTCAATTTGCTTAATGGAGGTAGAAGGAATCTGACGTAGTAACTGAGCCACAGGAACATTAGATAGTTTTCCGTCTATCATCACCTGTACATTCTGATTGCCTCGTAATGATAAATTTCCAGATTGTTGATCTACCGTTACCGATGGAAGGTTATTCATAATATCTCCCGCCGTAGGGCCCGAGGTGGTCAGATCCTTTCCTACCGTAATGACTTTACGATCTATTTTTTGCTGTATGGTCGTACGCTCTGCAACCACTGTGACTTCGTCCAGACCGGTAGCTTCTTCTTCTAACTCAATAGTCCCTAAATCTATATCCTTGTTTTTACGACTGACGCTAATAGGGGCGCTATATAGTTTATACCCTATAAACTGAATGTTTACGGTATTTTCTCCTTCAGAAATTCCTTTAATTTCAAACAGACCGTTGTCGTCTGTAATTCCTCCTGTAATGATTTGGCCTGCAGCATCTAGTATCGATACGGTTACAAAAGGAAGTGGTTCTTGTAGTTGTTTATCCAGTACTTTTCCTTTAATCGTTCCGATTTTGTCAACTGGATTGTTTGGATGGGCGTAGGTCAAACTACCCCATAATAGCACAAGTGCTAGCATGAATTGTCTCATATTCTGATTGATTTTGATTGATGAATGTATGTTATACATATTACTTTGTATAACATACTATAACCACGTACACTATCGTAATTATGCTTATAAGACTTTAGTGTTTCATAAATGTTACCAAAAAGATTGATTTTAACATTTAGGGTTACTTTTTTTAAGAGTTTAAAGAAAATACGTGTTAACGTCTCAGGAATTGCGTTTTTGGACACAAAAAAGGAGGTAATAACTACCTCCTTTTAGAATATATAATGCTTGTTTGCAGCTATTTAATCATTAGTTTCTGAACCGAAGTAGTGCGATCAGATTGGATTTGCACAAAATACATGCCTTTGGCCAATGCACTCGTATCTATTGTTTTAGCGGTATTAAAATCTTGAAGTGTGATCATTTTAATAACTTTTCCTTGCATGTCGACTATCGTGAGTTGCTGTAGTTGTTCCTGCCCTGCATAGGTAAGAGTCACCTGATCTGACGCAGGGTTAGGGTAAAGGGTTACGCTTTCGCGAAAGCGTACTTCTTCTATATCCAATACCTCACGTTCTTGAAATACGATGGTAAAACGCGCTGGCTGTATGGTTCTTTGTGTGGTGAAGGTATAGTCGGTTTCTTTTAGATTTACGATGTCATTGGTCATCTCATCAATTAAGAATACAGGTGTATTAGTCATGTTAACCCCTTCAAAATGATCGATACTAATGGTGTAGGTTTCTTGAGTTTCTACGGTGGTCGAAAACCCTAAGGTCAACTCAATCGAAGGGTCAAAAACCTCACGTCCTTGAATGGCTAATTGTTCCCCCGTTTCTAGGGTGGTGAATAAGGAAAGGAAAGTTCCCAAACGAACGGTGTCATACCCAGGATCAAATCCAGGTGTGGCTTGTGGGATAAAACCTATAGCTGTTTGTGATACCGCATCTTCATAGGCATTGGTGGTCAAATTGAGCCATAATAGATCGGTGGTATTGGTTTCTGAACTCCGGAAATCATCGTTATTACCCGTCACACGGATACTGTTTGTAAAGGTAACAGGCGTATTGCTCATGGCTTGTGCTTGGTCTGCTTTTATGGCAAAGCCTTGTCCAGATGCCATAAATTGTCCGGGGGCTGTCCCTCCATTAACTGCAGCGATTCCGACTAACGCATTGCGAATGGAAATATCATTCATAGAGAAATTACTAGTTCCAAACCCTGGTAAGTCCCCGCTAGGGCTTGTGATATGTTCCCATAGGAATACTTCGTTTACGGCATCATTTCCCGTTATAAATGCATTTACATCAATGGCAGAGGCATATGGATTTCCTAATAGGTTATAGTTATTGGTGGTTTCAGGTCCGTTGTAGTTGATAGGAACGTCAATCGTTCCTGAGTTTAAGGTTCCCTGATCATAGGTGAGTGTATATGACATTTCAGGCGAATCATCTTCGGCAGATGGGAATACTAATAATCCTATCCCTGCATCTGGTAAGGCTCGGCTTCCTGTATATTCATCTAAATAATCGAGATTATCATCTAGAAAGTTTTCGGCACCTGCAAACTCAGGAAATTCCATCAGATCAATATCAAACGGCACAAAATTAGATGGAATAATACCAAATACAGCACGAGAACTTCCATAGACTTGATCTCTGGTTTCCCCACTCATAGGGCTACTTAGTGCGATAAAATTACG
>CAYGQJ010000137.1:0-10864 GCA_964351845.1 uncultured Flavobacteriaceae bacterium
ATCTCTATTTCCATATAAATATTCTCCTCAGGCCATTCGCTAGCATCCACGGTGACTTGATTCATTTTGTCTACGACATTCATGCCCTTAATAACTCTCCCAAAAACAGTATGTTCTCCATCTATGTGCGGGGCACCGCGATGGGATTGTACAATAAAAAATTCAAAAGGGGAGGAGGCCTTACTTATATTTTGCTCACTATACTTGGCGGCAGAAAAGGCGCCTCGTACATGTGGGTGATGTTTTTTTGCCTCATTAGGTAATAAGTATCTACCGATTCCTTCTCGATTCAACGCTGTAGTTTTGGTGTCGTTATTTCCGCCCTGCACTACAAAATCTGGTGAGACTCGATGAAATTGAGTGGTATTAAAATAGCCGTTTTTTACGAGCATAATAAAATTAGCCCTGTGTAAGGGGGTATCTTCATAAAGCTCCACGTCTATATCCCCAAAGCGTGTCTTGATGCGTATCTTGGTTTCTGGGTTTTCTTCGCCGTATGTTTTTAAAAAGGGCTTCAATTCGGCTTGAGAAGCAATCATTGGATTTCCGAGTGTTCCTTTAGGAGGTTTGACTTCTTTTTTTTCTGGAACGGTGTCTATAATTACAGGTGCTGGAGACATCTCTTTTTTGGGAGATTTAGTATCTTGACAGCTCAAGCAAAAGGTTGCAAAAAATAAAAGGATAATAGCTCTATACATGAAATTTGATACCTGTTTACGATTACTTTCAAAAATAAGCAATTTGCCATTACCAGGAAAAGAAGCACTGTTTATGATGGCGCCTATGGAGCGTGTAAAGGAGTTTAGTCATTTGGATATAGAAAAACTGAATCCTCGTAAGGCAGGCGTAATGGTCCTTTTTTATCCAGATCAGGAAGGATGGGCTAGAATGATCTTGATTTTACGAAAAACGTATAAAGGGGTACATTCTAATCAGGTAGGATTTCCCGGAGGAAAAGTAGAAGAAGAGGATAGGGATATGTTAGATACCGCTTTGCGCGAAACAGAAGAAGAAATTGGTGTCTCTAGAAGCAAAATTACCGTTGTAAAGGAGATGACTCGCAATTATATACCGCCCAGTAATTTTTATGTGTATCCCTTTGTAGGCTATAGTACCTCTCCTTTGGATTTTGTGCCTCAAGAAGATGAGGTAGAAGGTCTTATTGAAGTGACACTGGAAGATTTTCTGTCTGATACTTCAGTGATTACAAAGCGATTGTCTACCTCGTATATGGATGATATCGATGTTCCCGCATTCTTATTAAATGGCCATGTGGTTTGGGGCGCTACCGCGATGATGCTAAGCGAAGTAAAGGTATTGCTACTTTCTAGTCAAGAATAGGAAGGTTTTGTATCTTTGTCATTCTGTTTTTATGACAGTTATATCTAATATTATACATGGGGCTATTTAAAACCAATCCATTCGGACATATACTTTTTTTAAAAAGATGGCTTATCCGTATCGCGGGTGCCTTAACCCACAGGCGATATCGAGGCTTTAACGAATTGAAAATAGAAGGCTCTGACGTATTGAGAGATCTACCTGGAACCAATGTCTTATTTGTTTCAAACCATCAAACGTATTTTGCAGATGTTGTATCGATGTTTCATGTGTTTAATGCGAGTTTAAGCGGGAGAGACGATTCTATTAAAAATATAGGCTATCTCTGGAATCCTAAATTAAATCTATACTATGTTGCTGCAGGAGAAACCATGAAAAGTGGTTTGTTACCGCGTATCCTTGCCTATGCAGGGGCCATTACCGTAAGTAGAACATGGCGCGAAAAAGGAAAAGAGATAGAGCGACAAGTTAATTTTCAAGATACAGAAAACATAGGTGTCGCGCTGGATGATGGTTGGGTGATTACGTTTCCACAAGGAACCACAAAACCATGGAAACCTATCCGTAAAGGAACGGCACATATCATTAAGCAATACAAACCCATTGTTGTACCTATCGTAATTGATGGTTTTAGACGTAGTTTTGACAAGAAAGGATTACGAATCAAAAAACGGAATATTCTACAAACTTTTGAAATCAAAGAACCGCTTGTGATTGATTACGAAAATGATTCTGTAGAAAAGATCGTAGAACAACTAGAATACGCGATTGAGCAACATCCCTCTTTCCTTAAAGTAATTCCTATAGAAGAATTAGAAAAAGAAGAAGAACTGAATAAAAAGAGACAGTGGGAATATTAAACTAAAAAAGGGATCATTTTACAATCCCTTTTTTTAATGTCATTCCTTGTCATACTTGAAATAACAATCTATTATTTAATAGATTGCTTGATATTCTTTTTAAGATCACTAATGGTGTTTGGACCAAGACCCGTTGTGTGATACGTTATCTTTGCATCTTTCCCTATGATGATATGTGTAGGATATGATGATATACCATAGCTTCTAGCAACATCACGACTATTAGGAATTAAAGCGTAAGAAAAAGTTTTTTTCTGTAAGAATGCGTTAATTCTGTTGGCATCATTGGTGGCAAATCCTATAAAGACTACTTCTTTATTGTCTTTATACTGCTCTACAATTTCATTAAGCTCTGGCATTTCCATGATGCAAGGTTTGCACTCTACAAACCAAAAATTTATGACAATAACTTTTCCCTTTAGTTCCTCCAACGAATATTCATTTCCATTTATATCTGTTACAGAAAAAGGCAAAGCATCAGATCCAACAAGATCAGATGTCGTATTCATGCGCTGAGTTGAGATTTTCATTTGTGCTTTTTCTTCCTTTGTACTAGGTCTTAAAACAGCAACCTTTATTTCTCTATCCTTATTTACATAAAATTCAGGGGAGTAATCACCAGATGTAAATAACTGTACCATTTCCATACCTCGTACTCTTTTCCCTTCTACCGTGTATATCGGAATACTTTCTCCATCAAGCATGATTTTTTGGGTTGATAAATCTTCACTTGTCGCTTTTGTTAAGCCTTTTAAATGCGCATCTTGAGGGGTTTGAAGAATTTCAGACGTTTCTTGATGTTGCACAGCTATACTTTCAGTTTGGTTTTCGGCACAAATCGCAACGTTCGTACCTATGAATAGCATTACAATGTTGAGTATATTTTTCATTGATTCATTTTGATTAGTAAAAGGTTGCAATCTATATCAATTTTACCATTTAAACGGTAATTAGGTGTTAACGATTGTTAATTTTGCTTACCTAAGGATCTAATGCGCTGTAGTTTCAAACATCAGCGTCCATTTCTCCTCTAACGGTTGATGGCTTTTTACAAATTCAGACGGTTTCTGAAGGAAATAGGAATTGTCATACTCAAATTCAAATAAAAAGGAAGACATATCGGTATATCCCGCTGCCCAAGTGGCGTCGCATAGATACCATTTGCCGTTGAGGTTTACGGCATTCCAAGAATGATTGGGCATGTCTGGATCTGATTTGTGGCCATCTGTGGTACCATATCCATCAATGATCTCACATTCAATCCCTGCTAGATTGGATAACACTTTAATGAGATATGCATAGCCTGTGCAGACCGTTTCTTTATCTTGGCGTAGCGTTGTGAAAACCTCTTTTGTAAACTGCAGATTCCAATTATGTAAGGCTTCAGGGTCATTTTTTAATTTTTTACGACGACGTTCATTTTGAGATAATAAACCATGATTCCCTGAAATATTGTGCGTTACCCAATAGTAAATAGCTCTAAAACGCTCGACATCAGAGCTCAATTGAGATGTTAAGTCATGCGCAAGTGCAGGTAGATGAGTAAGCTCCTCTCCTTGATGCCGTATCGCGATGGTTTCCGCTTTCGCGAAATCGATCTCTTTAAAATCAGCACGTTGTGCGTGCAAAGAAAGCATACAGAAGAAGAGCCCAAAAAGAATTCCATTTTTCATCTAAAAAAGATTACTGTTGTTGGAGGTCTTTATCTTTGGTAGAGGCCTTGGTTCTTAATGCTCCGGTAATCGTAAGCACAATACCCTCTAAAACAGGTTTCACGAAAGTGGTATTTTCTGTAATAGTCACTTCGGCATCATGATACCCTAGCGAAGTCACGAGCAGGACATCATTTTCCTTCAATTTTTGAGGAAATGTAAAAGCGCCATTGTCATCACAGACCACGGCAATACGGGTGCCTTTTAAGATCACTGTTGCCTGTGGGACATTACCGAAATCAGAAGTGACGACTCCTGTCACTGTTTGTCCTGTTGTTGTAGTTTGCGCATTCATGGTGTTTGTAAAAAGGCTGAGGGTCATTAAAAAGCCAAAAGCCAAGAACGTTTTAAAAGCGTTCTGTTGGATAATCGTACATGCTGTTTTCATAAGATATGTGTTTTTGTTTCTATCAAACCTAGGCATCCTCTACGTATGTATAAAGAGACAATGAGGTAACGTGCTTTCCGCTTTAGGGAAGTGGTGCTTTGAGTGAGGCTTGCTCCTCAGAAGCAAATGACTTTTAGTAAGCGTCAAACGATCAGATTTGAGTAAATAGCTTCTGGAATCTTTCTAGTAGTTCATCTTTTAGGTACATTTCTTCCCGCGTATATGGATGTATGAATTTTAAAGAATACGCGTGTAAATACATGCCTTTTCCGTTTAAAATAAGCGATTCAATTCCGTAGTCTTTATCGCCTAATATGGGATTTCCAATACCAGATAGGTGTTTGCGTAATTGATGTCTTCTGCCTGTTTGGGGTGCCAGTTTTACCAAGTTGAGTTTGCCAAATCTTTTGGAAGAAACAGTTTCTAATACCCTGTAGGTCGATTGCGCCTGTTTACCGTCTACTTCTGAAGTGATATTTCCTTGCTTATCCATTTCGCCAATCGTAACTGCATAATAGGTTTTCTCTACTTTTTTGTCTTCAAACATACGGTTTAAGTCACGAATGCTACTACTGGTCTTTCCCACCAATAAAATACCTGTCGTCGCATAATCTAATCGATGTACGGGTTGAGGTTTTGTAGCATCTGTGAGGGAACTTCTTTGAAGGTTTTGAATAAGTGCATTTGCAACCGTTTTAAAACTAGTACCACTCACCAAAACTCCTGCAGGCTTATGAATGACGGCGAGATATTCATCTTCAAATAAAACCGTAAGAGGCAAAATCAGTTTCTTTTTAGGCGTACTCTCTTCAGGAATATACATTTTGATGCATTCTCCGCCACGTAGGATCGTCGCTGTGCTTGCCGTCTTATCATTGACTGTTATGAACTTCTTTTTGAGTACTTTTTTGAGCGCCGACTTTGTTAATGCGCCTACAAAGAGACCTACCCCATATTCTTGTAGTCGAATAGGAGCGGGGATTTCAGGGACAATATGGGTTTCGGTTGCGTTGATATTGTTGTTGTTTTAGTTAACGATGTGTGAATCAGGCATAATGTGTTCGTGTACAAGGGGACATTTCTTTATATGCTTTTTTCTTACCAATATATGCTTTCGCGAAAGCGTACCATAAACTTATATACTCCAACTATCCTCCAATCAGCACTGTAGTATCTCCTATGACGATAGACCCACCATGTGCGGTGGAGTCTCCCATACGTGCGGCGGGCATACCGCCTATCATAACTGTAGCAGATCCTTTTACAATACTATCTGGGGGGCCTACGCAGACTAACATATCACCAACGCGTGCGGCTGGGAGTTTACCAATTAAAACCGTGGGTTCTCCAGGCCCTATAACGGGACCACCTACGTGGGGTATGGGGGGAACTCCAGGGGTGGACATGGGACATTCATGAAAATCAGTTAATCGTGCTGCTGGTGGCATAGGGTCTCTTTTTTTTAGTTTCTTAATGTATGAATAGTGTCTTACACAGAGGTAAGTGAATTATATGTATGTATTCTGTTTATGAGATGATTATAAGTTAGGTCTTAGATCTTTTGTCCAATAGCGAAGCAGTCTTATGCCTTAGTCGGACACGACTATTTTTAATTAATCATCACCATGGCTCCTTTAATAGTGGTTTCTGCTCCACCTTGTAATGATGCTGTCATACTTCCTTCTGCTGAAAATTCCATCTCAGCCGTATGTTTAATATTTAAGCCCTTAATTTGTACATCACCTCCAGCAGATTCAATCGTAACGCCTTGATCTCCTTTAAGTGTTAAGTTTTGCGTAGCTTCTACGGTAATATCTTTATCACTTTTTATCGTAATACCACTTTCTGACATCTCAATACAATTCCCATTCTGATCTTTTAGGGTGATTTTTTTGTCTTGATCGCTTAAAACAGCCGTATTTTTCTGAGGTGTCTCTAGGGTAAGTACTTTATTTTCATCATCAAAGGCTAGTGTAATCCCAGATTTAGAGACAATCGCTTTGATGCTATTCTTTTCATTCGGGTCTAAACCCTTGAAAGGTTTGTTGTTTGACGCACTGTACATACTTCCTAAAATAATAGGATAGCGTGGGTCTTCATTTAGGAAACCAACGACCACTTCGTCACCAACTTCAGGCATAAAAAAGGCACCAGCACCAGAGCTCGAATAAAAGTTTGTCAAGCGTGCCCATAGGCCTTCGCCATTTGGATCAAATACAGGAATATCAACGAGTACTCGATATTGGCTATCTGGATCTTCATATATTTGTTTTACGGTGGCATTAAACAACCCTTGTGCGCCGGGTAATAATCCAGAAGCGGGGGGTGCCATCACATCAGGTTCTTGAGTAAACCAAACCGGGGATAATCCCACAGCGGCTTCTGTAGTCCAACTTCCAGCTTCTATGACATGGTGTACATTAGAAATAATATGATCACCGTTAAAACGATCCCCTAGTCCTGCAAGGGTGATATATGTTCCAGGCTCAGCAAGGTTACTTCCTTGAAACGTCACCTCTCCTTGAATTTTTGAATAGGCACTTTTGACCAAAGCCGCCTTGGACCAGTTGGTTAAATCAGCTTGTTGAATGGGAGCTGTGCTTTGTAATTCATAATTAGAAAGCCCCACAACTTCCGATAGTTTTTTGGAGGATAAATTCCCCGGCCCTGCATAACTACTTGCGGCATTTCCCGAAATGGTTTTTTGTGAGGAAAAATCCCAAGAAGTTGCTTTTGCAGCACCTAATTGGCTCACGGAATCTAAAGAGGCATTAAATGTTAATAGATCATCTCCATATGTTACTGTCAATACAGGCGTAGTGTCTTTACTTGGATCAAAAACGGCCACCTTTCCATTGAGTGCTGTGACAATCATTCCGTTTGCTTCGGCTCTAGTGAGTAAAAAATCCCAATCTGTCGCATAATATTGTACTTGTTCTGGCCACTCCGTTTGGGTTGAAGTAACATCAGCGGTCAATCCACTATACTGACCAATAATGGAGCTCAAGATGTCGCTATCTTTCTTTTTGCTATAGGAGACACTTTTGCGTCCGACACCCATTTTTATAGCTTCATCACGACATTCAATGAGTAAAACAGATCCTACACCTTGATCTATTTGAATATGCTGTTTGGTGACAATTCCTTCAAAAATGACTTGGTTATTATCATCATACCCTGCTTCAATCGTAATCTTATTGCCAGGAATAAAGGTGTCAGATGAACTTACACCAAATGTTTCCGTGGCGGGAGATCCGTCTACAACAACCACTTTTGCTATTGGAATTTGGTTCACCCCTTTATCGACTTCAATAGTATGTACTCTAATGTCATCAGAAATGGGAGATCCACTACTTTTAATGGTAAAGGTGACTAAGCCACCACTTGTAATTGTTGTTGATACACTCATGTAGGTATGTTTTTTAATAGGTGTTAAAATAGGAGTTGACTCCTCATGGATCTTTCAGTTTGTTTTAACTATTCACTCTAAGTGATTTGTAAAAGATACTAACTTTTCATGTAAACAGTCTCGTTGTATTCATACGATCAATTTTTAATTTAGAAATATGAAGGTATGCGCTCCTGCCGGCCTGCCGGCAGGTTCGCGAAAGCTACTCCTATCAGACTAAAACGTAGTGAGAAGCCCGTCATTGTAAATGATTTTTTCGTGTGTATGTTTTATATAATTTTATGAGTGCGTTATAATTACTTATTGCGCCTATGAAAAATGAAGGACTTTTGATATTTTCGCAAACAGATATGTCAAGTACGCACTAGAACAGTAATTTTGTAAAAAAAATAGAATGAAAAAGATTCTATATATCCTCTTATTTTTTCCTCTTTTTCTTTCAGCTCAAATCAACGAAAGTGATACACTTAAAGTAAAAGCAAGCCTTGCTGTAACAGGCTTGTATCAAGGAGGGAATGTAGAAACCTTCATTTTTAGAGCAAAAACAGATGTAAGTTTTAAGCCTTGGAAGAATTGGGTGTTTAAAAATCAAAATTCGTATGTATATCAAGAATTTGGCAAGGAAAAAGCAGATGAGGATATATTAAGTCTTAACTTTTTATATCTCAATCCTGAACGAAAATTATACCCATTTGTATTGGGATTTATTAGTACTAATTTCCGTAGAGAAATTGACGTACGTACGCTTGTAGGTGCCGGTGTGACACTTCAAATTTTTGAGAAAGAAAAAGACTGGTTAAAATTTTCTCTATCTAGTGAATACGAACAGACCCGTTTTAATGAGACCAATTTTAATATCATGAATTACAATGGAGATGCCTCTATTAAAACCTTTCGGGCAACTTTATGGCTTAACGGCACCTACCATTTGTTTAAAAATAAACTAATTATAACCCACGAAAGCTACTTTCAACCTTCTCTTGAGCAAAATGATAATTATCGTTGGCAAGGAGATGTTAGTATAGAACTCCCTATTTGGAAATTTTTAAACTTTAAAATAAATTACCGTCACACCTTTGAAAGTATTGTCATAGAAAATCAAGAAGAAGAAGATCGGTTTTTAACATTTGGATTTACCCTAAAAAGCTATTAATCTGTTTGATTTAAGTAAAATGGGTAGTTTTTAAGAGCTATGTCTTAGATGTTTTTTGCTCACTAGCGTGGTTCTTTTCATGCTCAATCAACCATCTTTTTCTTTCAATTCCTCCGCCATATCCAGTCATTTTACCATCTTTTCCAATGACTCGATGACATGGTACAATAATAGAAATCCGATTCTGTCCATTTGCCGCCGCCACAGCTCTTATGGCTTTTGGATTTTGTATCTTTTTTGCCTGCTGTTGATAGGTTGTTGTTGTCCCATATTCGATGGTTTGTAAGGCGTTCCAAGCTGTTTTTTGGAAGTCAGTTCCCGGAGTTTCTAAGGATACATCAAAGGTTTTTCTTGTGCCTTCAAAGTATTGTCCTATTTCTTTTTTGACTTGTTTGATATGCGCATTCTCACCTGAAATAATGTTAGCATTTACTAACTTTTGTAAATCTTTAAATTCGGTTTCGAGCATGCGTCTATCGACAAACTCTAGTAAACAGATGCCGTTATCTGTGGCACAAACAAACATAGGGCCTAAGGGTGTGGTCAATCGGTTGATGAGGATGATGTTTCTATCTTTAATTTGTTTAGGTGATTTACCTACCAGCTTTTTAAAAATATAACCAAAACCACTTAATGATTCATAGCCTGTATCAAAAGCAGTGTGGGTGGCATTCTTTCCCTGTTTTAATTCTTGAAAGGCATTATTGATTCTATACATTCTCTGGTATGCTTGAAAAGTCATACCATAATGCTTTTTAAACCACCTACGTACCCCTTCTGGACTGATCCCTTTCTGTCTTAATTGGAAGTCGGTTATTTTCTCTTTAGGATTTTCTTTTACCCATGTAATTGCTTTTTCTACTTGCGCTGGTGCTTGATGTGCATTTTGCGTGGGTTTGCATATTTTACAGGGTCTATATCCATTATCCAACGCTTCTTTAAACGAAGTGTAAAACACGACATTTTTTAGTTTCGGTTTTCTTGCTCGACAGGTGGCAATACAAAAAACAGAAGTCGTTTTTACCCCTACAAAGAAAATACCCACAAAACTTTGTTCTCTGTCTAACAAAGCTTGATAATAGGTTTCGATTTTTTGGTTGTCTGTGACTAGCATTTTAAAAGATAGTGCTAAATGAATGCTGATTTAGAATGGTTTGTAAACGTTCTTCAAAGGTATGATACATCTTGTCAAAAAGGAAGTTACCCGTGCTTATTCGTTGTACGCCTAATTTTGTGAGTGTTTCAAAATCTGGGAGATCAGGCATAGACATTACATTTATAGGCAAATTAGTAGCATTTACGATCGTTTTAATATCGCTTTCTTTCTCAATACAAGGCGTAAATATACCATCAGCTCCGGCATCCTGATAGCATTGAATTCTTCTTTTTGTTTCTTCGAGTATATTTTCTTCAAGTAAGATGAATGTATCTGTTCGTACATTTATAAAAATAGGACTATTTTCTTTTGCTAGTTGTTCCTTTACCTTGGCGAGCGTTTTTGCAAAATCATCTGCATCCAGTAAAACTCTCGTCTTATCCACCACACTATCTTCAATATTGATACCGACAACGCCCAATTGTTCTAAGCGTTTAATGTGATTCACAATTTGTTTTGGATCACGGCTATAGCCTGACTCTAAGTCTACAGACACGGGTAAAGTGGTATTTTGTGTAATTCGTTTTACAAAATATTCCAATTCAGAAAATGTCATTTCTTCTCCATCCTTGTATCCTAAAAGTGCTGCAATCGCCGCACTAGAAGTACCGACAGCTTGAATATCGAGTTTTTCGGCCACTTTTGTACTAGGTACATCCCAGACATTTCCAATGAGGAGTGGTTTGTCTTGTTTGTGTAAGTTTTTAAATTCCATCTGTATGTATTTTAAGACAAAGTACCGATGATGAAATTGGGTACGCAACCGAAAACTGGACATGTATTTTAGTGAAACGCTGTTTTGAAAAGTCCATAGGACGCATTCAAAATAGCTAGTTTCACTAATC
>CAYGQJ010000138.1:0-10340 GCA_964351845.1 uncultured Flavobacteriaceae bacterium
CATGTGGATTACAAAAGCATACACAATCAAAGAAATCAACGCCCACGTTTCTTTTGGATCCCACCCCCAATAACGACCCCAACTCTCATTAGCCCATTGTCCGCCTAAGAACGTACCAATCGCTAAAAGAACCATTCCTACCGTAAGTGCCATCTCGTTAATCACTGTAAGCTCTTTGATATTAAGATCCATTTTAAGCTTATTCTTCTTCGTTGTAAAAATCATTAAGAGTAAGGATACGAATCCTAAAATAGCACCTAGTACAAAAGGACCATAACTCGCCACAATAACGGCTGTATGAATCATTAACCAATAACTATTAAGCACCGGTTGCAGATTCGAGATTTCTGGATTCATCCAGTTCATACTCGCTGCCCATAAAATAAAACCAGCGACAAAAGCTGTACTCGCTACTGTCAGGTTTGATTCTTTTTTTCCAAATAAAACATCCCATAAAGAAGCAATAGCTCCTCCAACAATAGCAACAGGCATAAGGATTTTACTCACTTTCTGAATACTATATACTTTTTGTGTTGCTACCCAATTTTGAATAGAAATAGAAAGTCCAAAAAACATCGTTGCCCATCCTACATATAATACAGATTCATACGCATCACTCCAAGGGGCATGCCCAGAAATATACCAACGCCAAATTAAAGAGCCTGTGTGTAATAAAAACAAAAGTGTGATAAAACCACCCCCTATTTTTATCATCAAAGACACAAATTTATTAGGACTAAAGATCTCTATAATCACAAAAGTCATCATAAATAATGCGGCAAGCATATAGAGCCAGTATAATTTTTTGAAGGGATCATTGGTATTATATAAGATTTCAGCATCTATCTTTTCTGCACTCGGCATGATATCACCTCCTAAGCGTCTTTGGAATTTTTCAATACCCCCAAGGATTTTGTCGGCGTCTGAGTAATCGCCATCTATTTTTGCTTTGCGAAGACTCAATAAGTACGCTGGAAATATTTGATTAGCTACCACTGAATCTGTGGCGCGATACCCTCCATCATTTGCGACTATAGGAGAAATCCATGTATTATTTGGGTCATTAATTTTTGGAAGAATTTTTAAAATCGTTTTAGATAATGTTCGATCCAACAAACCTAATCTCAGTGCAACATCCCTAAACTCTTTATCTATGACAGTTGGAGTTGCTTCACTAAACGCCTGAGCTAGATAAGGTTCTAATTTGTATCCAATATCATCATCAAAGAAGTCCATAATTTTGAAGTATTTTACATCACTAGGAACCCCAATCACATTACGGATACTATCATTTCCTTTTTTAAGATATAAAATCTCTGCATTATTCCAGACAAAAGGAAACTCCATCATCGAGAGCATCACTTGATCTGCATTCAAGCCTTGATAACTATCAGAACGACTCAATTTACGCAGCAACATACTTGCATATGTATTGATCGGCATCATACGCCCACTGTCATCCTGAATAATCATACGACCAAATTTGGTTGCATGTTCTTTAGGAACTGCATTGGCTAGTATAATAGAATCTATCTGAGCTTTGGTAGGTGGTGCATTTCTACGCTCCCCACTATGCGCAGTATCAGAAGGTAAAATAGAAATAGCTTGTTCTTCTTTTTGTTCTAGCGTCACAATCGTATCCTGAATCACCACGGCCGAGGTGTTGATGTCTTGTGAAAAAGCGGTTTCCGCTTTCGCGAAAGCGAACAATACCAAAATCATAGTGAGTTTAGACTTTTTTATTTTGATCTTGTCTAAAGCTCTTTTGAGATCTCCAAAACGAGACCCTTTATCAAATAAAATAAGCATCATCCCAAGGTATAATAAAAAATAACCGATGTAGGTGATCCAAGTACCCCAAAAATCATGACTTACCGATAGAATCGTGGTACGCTCTTCATCTTTAAAACTCGCCTGAAAGAAGCGATAGCCTTTATGATCTAACACATGATTCATATAAATATCGTAATCAAAAGGTTCGTCATCTTCTACCGTGATTTTACTCGTAAAAGAGACATAACTATTCTCTGTTCCGGGGTATTTATCTGCAATAAAATCGTTTAATTTAATCCCGAAAGGAAGCGGCATTAATTTACTACCGTAGGATAAGTACATTTTATATCCTCCTAGTTCGATCAGTTTTTTATCATTGCTATAGCCTTTTCCGCCAAGTAATTCCACAGTTTTGGTCTCGCCATTAGCTGTAACATCTACAAACAACGCATCCTGTTCGTTTTTCTCTTTAATCGCTTTTTCTACAATACCAACTTTTCCTTTTACAGCCGGTTCTGGAATCACAAATAATAACCCTTGTAAATTATATAAAGACCTTAATTTTAAAGGCTGTACACTGTCTTTTACAAAAGGATAATCCGTTTGCGTAGCCATCACCGTATACTGACCCTCAAAAGGAGAACGTATGGTATAGTTCTCACCATCATACCCAATATTAATAGCGCCGTCTGTAGGCTTATTAAACGCATAGAGGACATTGTGCATATTCACCAATTCTCCCTCTTCAAGGTAATGCTCATGTCTTCCGCCGCCATCACCAGTCTCAACGATTTTAAGATGGTATTTTCCAGCCTCATCTTCTATTAATCCTTCTTCGGCACCTCCTATAAATTTATTGAATGTTACTTCTATCGGATTGTTATTAAAATCAGTGTCCCAGGTAAAGTCATTATCAAGTCTGGTTGAGAGCATCAATTCTTTATCCAAGGTTCGTTGCATAGGTTGCCCATCAATATCTCCTTGTACCAGCAACTCTAAATAGGTTTTCTCACTTAAAAAAGTAGTTGATTTTTCTCCTTCAGAAATAGGCATGACCCCTTCAAAACTAATGTATCGGGTAATCCCAGCACCTATAAGAATCAAAATAAAAGAAAGGTGAAAGATAAGGGTGGTTATTTTTTCTTTTCGCAACAGCTTAAAGCGAAAAATATTCCCCAAGAAGTTGATAACGAATAAAATATGAATTAAGCTAAACCACCAAGAATTATAAACCCAAACACGTGAATACGGTGTAGGTGACGTTTCTTGTCCTTGGTCTAAAAAAGTACCTACCGCCATCGCGACAAAATAGGTTATAAAAAGGAGTCCCATCAATCGAGTGGAGAACAAAATATTTACAAGTTTCTTTTGCATAGCGTTCGGCCATTTTTTCGAGTGCAAAGATAACCCACAGAAGGCAAATAAACGTATAACAGGCACTGTTAATATTCGTTAAGAAATAGCTCCTTATTCAGGATCAAAGTATCTTACATGCACTTCCTACCTCTTCTTTTTTATGCAAGAGAGCAACATCCCGATCAGACCCACATAAAAGACCGCAAAAAGCGTTATTTTTACCCTGATGATAACGATCAATTTAATCGGAACTGGAAATGTAGCTTGGCACCTGGCGTACCATTTTGCAAAAGCCACTGGATGTGAACTTCAGCAAATCGCTGGCCGCTCCAAAGAGAAGCTCCAAGATTTTGCTCCTTTTTCCAAAAATCTTGTCACAATCAACGAACTCCGTTCAGCCAGTATCACCATCATTGCTGTTTCAGATAAAGCGATTACAACCGTAGCCTCACAAATCCCTTACAAAAACAGTTTGATCGTCCATACTGCAGGAAGCATTGACATGAATGCAATCGCACACGATCGTAAAGGAGTATTCTATCCATTACAAAGTTTTTCAAAAAACGATCAGGTTGATTTTAAACAAATTCCTGTGTGTATTGAAGCTTCACATGAAGAAGACCTTCAACAATTACAAAAACTAGCGACACTCATAAGCACTAAAATTCATCACCTAGATAGTGTACAACGTAAGCAAGCACATCTCGCCGCTGTATTTGTCAATAATTTCACAAACCATTGCTATTCCATTGCACAGGAATTATGCAATACTGAGAATATTCCGTTTGAGTTGTTACATGCCTTACTAGAAAAAACAGCACAAAAAGCCCTAAAGCATGCGCCCAATAATGTTCAAACGGGCCCTGCTAAACGTAATGATACAACTGTTATCAATGAGCATCTGGACATGCTCCAAAAAGAAGATCACAAATCAATTTATAAAACACTGACTGCCTCTATTATTGCACATTATGGAAAAAAGCTATAAAGAATACCTTCATCAAATCACCACTTTTATTTTTGACGTAGACGGCGTCTTGACTGATGGCACGCTAAAAATTACTACCGACGGACAAATGCACCGCGAGATGAATGTAAAAGACGGATACGCCCTAAAAACGGCGCTGAATGAAGGATTCCATATGTGTATTATCTCGGGAGGCACCGACGAAGGAGTACGGCATCGTCTGCAAGCCCTTGGGATTAAAAATGTGTATTTAGGTGCGCATCAAAAAGTTACACAACTCACGGAGTATATTAAAGAGCATAACATCCAAACAGAAAATATCTTGTACATGGGCGATGACCTTCCCGATTATCCTGTGATGAAAATGGTCGGACTCCCCACCTGCCCTCAGGATGCGGTGAAAGAAATTAAAGAAGTCTCCAAATACATCTCACATAAAAATGGCGGTAAAGGCTGTGTGCGGGATGTCATTGAACAAGTCCTTAAAGTACAAGGCAAATGGATGCGAGAGTTTGATGCGGGGAGTCACTAAATAGGGTTAGAAGTCGTGGAGTTAATCCGTTTATTTTATCATATTTCACCTAAAAACAGTCAACTTTAACCAGAAATCTATAGGAATCTTACTTCTAATTTCTTTTTTCTATATTTCATTATCGTAAAGGAAACGTAACAAAAAGCCTATATATAGTACATATAACCAAAGATACCACCCAACCATGACAGCAGAAATCATCATATTTACCCTTTCCATGCTTTTTGGAATTGCATTGTACTGGAGAGAATCCAAAAGCAATGCGATTTATAGATTCATCAATAAGCTTACGCACAATGATGAGCTCCAAATGAAACCCGACAATCGCAAAGGATTTATACACTTACAGCCCTTTTTAATGCGGCTTGTATATGTGAGTTTACTATTTATCATTGCCGCCGTTATTCTACAATATGCAACACCCATTCAGGCATTTGTACAATATTTTGTTTCTGCGATTGTAGGGACTATGATTGGGACGTATATCGCTTCGGCATTTTTGTTTGCACGAAATAGTACAAAGAAAGAAACCCTTGAAAAGGTATTTGACAAAGGAAAAGAAATGGTTCAGGATTTTACCGAAGATGTAAAAGAATCCTTTGAATCTAAAGAGCAATCTGCACCAGAAACCAAAGAAACGCCCAAAGAAGAAGCCCCTAAAAAAAGCGCAAGAGATCGCTTTAAGGATAAAGGGATGATAAAATAATTGGAGATTGTTGATTGTTGATTGTTGAAGTAAAAATCTACGGTGATTGAGTGATTTTAAAACGTAACGTAGTGAAGATTTAAAATTGTATCGAAATGACCGATTAATAATTGGAGATTGTTGATTAACGACAATGAGATACCCGCCTTCGCGGGTATGAAATGAGAGATGATTGAGTGGTTTTCGCTTTCGCGAAAAAGCATACCGAAATGACCGATTATTGAAGTAAAAGTAAGAGGCAAGAGTTTCCCCGCTAGAAAGAGGGAAGTAAAGGGTATGTTAAAGTAGATTGAACTTTTTAATTTAAAACAGCATATGTACGCTTTCAAGGAACATCGTGACGCAGAAGTTCATGCTGAGCCAAGTCGAAGTACGAAAGCCTAAAAATAAAAAAACCATGATAAAATCATACTGGCAAAAAGGAGGAAAACAAAAACGGATTGTAATCATCAGTGCAGTAGTGTTGGTGTTACTTTTATTCTTCCTAAGAGACGACTATCAGCCGGCGCTATTATTTGTGCGTAAATATGTATTTATCATACTCATTAGCAGCTTGTTTTTGTGGTTTATCCTTAGAAAATTTCGCGCAAGCGCACATACAGGAAAACGTATTTTATACCTCGTGGGGATTGCTGCCTTTTTTGGCATCTTGTGGTTTGCAGGCTGGAAAACTGGACTGTATCAATACATGCAAACCTATAATGTCTATAAAAATCTGAATCTCGTAGAGATTCATGAGCTTCCACTCACGCAAAACGAACGTATCCAACCGTACAATAATATTGTCACCATGGCCTACGAGTCTATTGGGGAAACGCAAGAGGTATCACCTCCGCAGTTAGTACGTATTGATACGATCAATCAATGGACCATGGCAGTACAACCTGCAAAGGAATATATGTTCCAACGGATGAATGACAACACAGAAGAACTTTTTACGGTAGAGAGCACCTCCCCTTTTCCTCGTTTTGCCGATCAAAATAGAGTGCCTGTGACCTTCTCCATTGGAGAGTCACTTGCTTTTAGTAGAAATACCTATAATGCCGTAGTGCAACGCTTTAATTTCTTTCAGTTATTTACACTAGAACCTAGCCAGGTCTATTACATGAAAAACGACAAAGGCAAATGGGTACAAGTAGTAAACCTTATTAAATGGAAAGGGTTCTTTTTTCCGTATCCTTCCTACGGCGGAGTGATGATTATTGATGCAGGAGAGCACACAGCCGCTGATTATATTGAACGTATTACCATCGGAAAAGGCACCTATGTATCACCAGAAGAAACGCAGAACTATCCGTTTTTGACCAAGCAAAATACACTGAGTGAAAAAGTATCTCGATTACAAGCTAAATCCCTTCAGTTTTTAGGAGGCTTTACAGATCCGTTGCCATGGAATATGGAAACCGCTGTAAAAATACCAGACCTGAAAGACGATGAAAATCAGCAGCCTTTTGTCACTGATTTTAATTGGAGCGGCATCGAAACACAAGCCTATAGTGGTTTGTATCATTGGTTTGGATTAGAACCTATCGGAGAAGAGCGCACAAGTTTGTCTTTTAGTGTATTAATTCCTGGAGATGGAACTGATAAATTATATTACTACAATCATGCGGCCAAAAAAGAAGGACTTGCAGGAGTTTCTGCCATGCCACTTAAAGTGGTAGAATCTCGTAAGGAATACGATTGGTCTGTAAATAAACCTGTCGAATTCAGGCCTTTTGTCAAACACATTGGCGGACGTAAACGTATGTTTGTGATTAGTACGATTGCTGCCAAACGTGATGATAGCAAAAAATTTGATGGAGCAGCCACACCCGATCTTGCGTTAATTGATGTAGAGTATCGCGATGTGATTTGGGTCGATGCAAAACACCCTTCGCAATGGGAAGAAACAATCTTAGAACAATTAGGTGAAACTTGGAAAACCACAGAACGATTGACAGATGAAGACCTCTATCCTAACAAAAATGACATAGATATCGAAGGAATGAGGGATTTAACGACCATTATAGAGGCCACTCAAAATACGATGAAAGATACAACCACAACCAAAACAGACACGATCATTCCTGAGATAAAGGAAATTGTACAGGATTCTATGTAATATGATAATCGAACTAAAATGAGTTAGATATATAAAAGAGACGTTAAAAATTCATAAGTTTTTTTATACTCTAGTTAATTTGCCTTACTTTGTTATCATACACCACACAGACCCAACTTAAGTGAAGTACTTACGTCTCATCCGTTTTCCTAATTTGATAATGGTTATTGCCACGCAATGTATCATCTTGTATACCTTTTTTAAACCTTTTGATATTAACCTAACATTAAGTCGGCTAGGGTTTATTTTTTTAGTCATAGCGACAGTGTGTATTGCTGCTGGAGGGTACATCATAAATGATATTATTGATATCACCGCAGACAAAATCAATAAACCCAAAAAAAGAACTGTCGGCGTTTCAATAGACGAAAAACAAGCTAAACTCCTCTATTACTTATTTACATTTATAGGAATTGGTTTTGGTTTTATACTATGTGCGGTTCACAAAAAACCCTTATACTTTCTTATTTTCGTAGGGTCTGCATTTTCATTATACATGTACTCTAGATTTTTAAGGAAAATTGCCTTGATTGGAAATGTACTCGTCAGCCTAACCGTAGCTTTAAGCATCATAACGGTTGGTATTTTTGAATTATTTCCAGCTGAAGCTGTCATCATCGATGAATTTAAAATGTTCTTGCTAGATATTATCATAGATTTTTCTATTGCTGCATTTTTGATTAATCTCATTCGGGAAATTGTAAAAGATGTAGAAGATATCCAAGGAGATCACGTGGCTAGGTACAAAACATTACCCATTGTCCTTGGTGCAAAACGAACCGCTCGGATTGCCTCGGTACTTAGTTTACTCACCATGACACTTATTTCTTGGTATACCTTTACGTTTTTGTATGAACACAAACTCACTGTAGGCATCTTATTTTTTGGAGTCATCGCACCCCTAGGATATGTCGCCACTCAATTATGGGAAGCCGATAAGAAAAGTCAGTTTTCAAGATTGTCAATAGCCTTAAAGGTAATCATGTTTATAGGCATCATTTCCATTCCATTCATATCACAAGCCATCGAGAATGCTATCTAACCGATTACAGCATAAACACATCATTCTTGCTTCTGGATCTCCGCGTAGACAACTCTTTTTCAAAGAACTTGGACTAGACGTTACCATCCAACTCAAACCTATTGATGAAGTATTTCCAGACCATTACAAAGGACCTGAAATCACAGATTATTTAGCTCAAGCAAAAGCCGCTGCTTTCAACGAACTTCAAGAGAATGAGATTCTTATCACCAGTGACACTATCGTTTGGTTTCAAGATAAAGCCCTCAATAAACCCGAAGATAGAGACCATGCGTTTAATATGATTTCTAGCCTTTCTGGAAATACACACCAAGTCATTACCAGTGTATGCTTTACAACACCTGAAAAACAGATCACCATACACGACACCACGCAAGTAACCTTTAAAACGCTTACTGCCGAAGAAATCAATTACTATATAGACAACTTCCAACCCTACGACAAAGCTGGTGGTTATGGGATCCAAGAATGGTTCGGTTATATTGCCGTTACACGACTAGAAGGCTCTTATTTTAATGTGATGGGATTGCCTACACATAAAGTATATGAAACGTTAATGCAACTTGCCAACTCTTGAATTTTTAGTAATTTTAACTAAAATTCAAGCTATGTCATTCCCAAGAAAAATTTTCAAACTCAAGCGCACATCATTCCTCTTAATGATTGCTGTTTCGTTCAGTACTCTTTTTTCTAGTTGTAAAGAGCCTATAAAGTCTACAGAAACTGCTGAAATGCCTACGGCCAACAGTACCCTAGCAATTACTAAAAACAGAAACATCTCTCAAGAATTTAAAGACTACTGGTACGCTGGAAAAGCAGAAATCTCTTCCTATACACTAGAACAAGCCCGCTATGGTGAGATGCGTGACGGTACCGCAGCGCTTATTTTTGTCACCGAAGATTTCCTCCCTGAAATACAAGTAAAAGCAGACCGTCAAAACGAAGCCAACATCCCTGTTTTAAAAGTCAACATGACAAAAAACTTCAATACCGGCATCTACCCGTATTCGGTCATGACCAGTACATTTTATCCTGTATTTGAAGAAAAACACGCCATTAAAGTATCACAAAGCATGCAAGAATGGTGCGGCCACCAATACGCACAAATCAATAACCGGGATCAGTACGAAGTGAAATCTCACTCTTATTTTGAAGGAGAAGCCGATCAAAAATTCACCCTTCCCAAAGATGTGCTCGAAAACGAATTGTGGACACAACTCCGCATAGACCCTAAGGCGCTACCGACAGGAAATTTTAATGCCATTCCTGACTTTTCATTTATACGCATGAAACATATTCCACTCAAAGCGTATCAAGCAAAAGGCACGTTAACTGCCAACTCTTACACGCTAGAATACCCAGAAATAAAACGGACGCTGGTCATTAATTTTTCAGAAGCCTTTCCCTATACGATAGAAAGTTGGGAAGATACCTATGTAGATGGCTATGGAGCGAACGGTAAAGCTCTCACCACCAAAGCCACCCGCATCAAAACCATCAAAAGCCCCTATTGGTCTAAAAACAGTAATGCAGATGCTGGATTACGCACAGAGCTTGGACTAGAGTAAAATACGAAGTACGAGGTTCGAGCGACGAAGTATAAAGTAAAAAATCAAGGTGATTGAGTGATTTTAAAACGTAACGAAGTGAAAGTTTAAAATTGTATCGAAATTACTGCTTAATGATCTAATACTCCCCTCCGTCTGTATGTCGTCCCTCCATACATCCACCTCCCCTCGATGAGGTGAAGAGCTAAGATTTAGGTAATTATTAGCTTTTCTTTTATGTGTTCACTTTCATCGTTTTATATTTTAAAACAGTCAACCTATATCAGGGACGTACAAAAAGCCAACGACTAAC
>CAYGQJ010000139.1:0-10329 GCA_964351845.1 uncultured Flavobacteriaceae bacterium
CACCAATTACTTGATGTGTTCCATCAGAAAAGATGGTTTTATAATTAGAACGGTCAATTTTTGCAGTTACTTTTTTCATTGTTTGCGTTTTTAAGTTAGTTATACATTTTCTAAAATGGACTTAATCTTTACAATTAGGATAGGTTCCAATTAACCGTATCCACCCATTCATTAATAGATTGTGGCTTTACGCCTAAAATTTCATTAGTTTTTGCAAAATCCTTTTGTGCAAATTCGGTATGATTTTGTGCTATAAAACGATATAGATTAGAGATTTCCTTTGCGGCTACATCACCAAAACCAGGAGCCAATTGTTTTTCAAATTCATCTACTGCCACAGGCACAAAGCTTAGGTCTTGATTCATCTTTTTACCTATTGCTGCAGTGATTTCTTTTCCTGTGTATAAGTTGCCACCAATAGGAAGTGTAGTACCCGCTAATTCTGGTTTGACGATTGCTTTAGCAACATATTTACCTAAATCAGCGTGGCTTATCCAAGGGTTTTTTTGGTCTGCATCTAAAGGATAAGGTACAATCTTATGTTCTAAAATTACGGGTATAGACCACGGAGCAGCGATGTTATCTAGATAAATATTAGGTGCTAAGGTAATTACATTTAATCCCGAAGCGTTAAAGAGTTCTTGGGTGGCAACCTTCATATCTAAGGCTAAAAACCCAGTCTTTTCTTTAGCAAGATGAAAGGTAGTGTTGTTAATGACTAATCCTACATTTTCCTTTTTTGCTGCGTTAATAAAGTTTTGAGCATAGGCAGTTGCCGCTTCCATATCAAATACTAGTGGAATTGAAAAGACGGCAGCTTGTGTACCCTTCATCGCTTGTTCTAAAGAGGCCTGATTTTCTAAACTGCCCTGCAAAACTTTAATTCCTTCCTGTGCAGGATTCCCTTTATTGAGGTCTCTTTTTACGGTTACAACCTCGTGCTTCTCATTTAATAAAGCTTGGGCAATGCTACCACCTTGGAAGCCTGTGACTCCGTTTACAAATACTTTCATAATCTTGTTGTTTTAGTAAAAACTAATGGATAGTTACTACAGTTTCCAGTAGGTTTTGTGATGAATTTATACTTCTGTTAAAATTTGTCTTATCATTTGATTTGCAAAGCCCCACTCATTATCATACCAGGCCAATACTTTTACTAAGTCACCATCAACCACCTTTGTCATTTCTAAATCAATAACTGCGGCGTGTGGGTCTTTAACTATGTCACTTGAAACAATAGGGTCATTAGTCACTCTTATTACATTTTTATAACGAGCAGTTGAAGCCTCTTCTGTAAATATTTGATTTAGTTCTTCTTTAGAGGTCTTTCTAGCTGTTACTAGTGTAATATCTGAAACCGACCCAATTGCTACTGGAACTCTAATTGCCATACCGTCAAATTTACCTGCATACTCTGGTAACGCCTTAGTGGTTGCTGTGGCTGCACCTGTTGAGGTGGGAATTAAATTATTCATTCCAGACCTTCCCATTCTTGTTTTTTTAGAGGGTGCATCCACTGTGCTATTAGAAGATGTGTTTGCGTGTACTGTGGTCATTATCGCTTTTGCGATACCTATTCTTCTGCCTAAAATCTCAATAACAGGACTTATATTGTTTGTGGTACAGCTTGCGCAAGAAAATATAGTGTTCTTTCCATCTTTAGTATTTACACCGTGTACAACCGTTGGAACGCCGCCACTTGCGGTAGGTCCCGAAATTACAACGACTTTAGCTCCTGCATCTACGTGTTTTTGAGCATCTTCTTCTTTAGTAAAAAAGCCTGTACTTTCTATTACGACATCTACATCAAGTTCTTTCCAAGGAAGGTCTTCTGGATTTCTTTGAGAATAGAAAGGAATTGTTTTCCCGTTTACTAGTAAACTATCATTCTCTACAGTTACGTCTTTTTCAAAAATTCCGTGAACACTATCATATTTTAAGAGGTAGGCAATATTATCTATGGAAGCAATATCATTAACTGCTACCAAGTCTAATTCTGGATTATCTAAAATTATTTTCAAAGAGGCTCTTCCTATGCGCCCCATTCCGTTTATGGCTATTTTTTTCATTTTTGTTCTATTTTATTGGTTAATTGTTTTCATAAATGCCCTCATTTTTGAAATGATTTCGATGCCATCTTCCTCTAGTGCAAAGTGTCCTGTGTTAAAAATATTGTAATCAATATTATTTACATCCTTTTTAAAGGCTGCGGCGCCACTCTCAGGAAAAAACTCATCATTTTTACCCCAAACCACTAAAAGCGGTGGTTGATTATCTCTTAAATATTGTTGCCACGTCGGGTATAGTGTTAAATTATTCTGGTAATCATACAATAAATCAAAAGCGGCATTATGAGCATTAGGTCGTGATAGTCTTAAATAGTCAAGTTGCCAGTTATCTGGATTAACATTTTCAATATTTCTAGTCCCGTGTGTATATTGCCACTTTAATCCCTCTAATGAGAATGCAGGTAGTATTGCTTTTTCAGTCTCGAGAGTTCTATTTGCCCATAGTACTCTTATATCTTTCCAAGCTTTTCCAAGCCCTTCTTCATACGCATTTCCATTTTGATTAATGATTGCCGTAACGCGTTCTGGGTGGGCAGTTGCAATCCTAAAACCTACAGGAGCGCCAAAGTCTTGAATCATTAAGGCGTAAGAGTTAAGTGCTTTCTTTTCAAGAAAGGCGTCTATGGTCTTTGCTAAATTATCAAAGGTGTATTGATACTCATCTGGAGAAGGGAAATCACTATTCCCAAATCCAGGGTAATCTGGTGCTATGAGATAAAACTCATCAGATAACTCGTTTAAAACCTTGCGATATTGTTGTGAAGATGAAGGAAAACCATGTAGTAAAACGATAGTTGGGTTATCTGGATTTCCAGCTTCCCGATAAGCGATATTCACTCCATTAATATCGATGCTTTTAAATTTAGTAGCCTGCTCTTTTAATGCAGTCTGTATTGTCGTTACGGTAGTGGTATCGCTTTTTTCTTCTACGTTCTGTTGACACGCTACGATGAGTAGGACCAGCAGTAATTTAAGTGTTATAAATTTTTTCATTGTGCTTGTTTTAAGGTTATAATTTTCTTTGTGTTTCTTTTATTTTTAAGTCATTAATACTGGCATATCTCTTTTGCATCAATCCGTCTGCGTCAAACTCCCAGTTTTCATTGCCATATGCTCTAAACCACTGGCCGGATTCATTTTGATATTCATACTCAAATCGTACAGCAATTCTATTGTCTTGAAATGCCCATAATTCCTTTTTGAGTTTATAGTCCAATTCGTTCTCCCATTTATTAGACAGAAATTTTTGAACTTCTTTACGTCCATTGATAAATTGATTGCGATTACGCCATTCTGTATCTATAGAATAGGCAAGAGAGATTTTCTCTGGGTCCTTACTGTTCCAGGCATCTTCGGCTAGTTGTACTTTTTGTTTTGCCGTTTCAAGGGTAAATGGTGGTAGTGGATATTTTTTCATAAGTCATAAGTTAATTACCGAACATTTGGTAAAATTAATAATTAAATTTTTTTTAGTGTATATAGTTTTGTTCAATATTCTTTAGTGTGTTTTCAAATATTTTAGTGTCTCCCAATCCCTTAGTGACAATAAGACTTCCTTGTATTTCAATAACAGTTTCTATTGCTTTTGCTTTGGCGACAGCGGTGCTAAGTTGAAAAGCAATTCCCAATTTCTCAAAAGTATTTATCCACTCGCGTATGCCATTTTTTACTTGTTCTTCAAACAATTCTAAACCTCCTTGCATAGACATTGCACGAAAAATACAAGTCTCATCGCCTCCATTATACAACTCCTTAATAGCCGATATTCCATTCTTTAATCGTTCTTGAGGTTTAGAGGTCGTATCCAGTAGGGCTTGAAAAATATGTTCTTCAACCCATTCATCTAAGTGGTTCATTACAGCAGCAGCCATTTCTTGCTTACCATTAGGAAATCTATGGTAGAGGCTTGCCTTTTTTAAACCTGTAGCTTCTGATAAGTCTTTTAAACTAGCGCCTTCGTATCCTTTAGACCGAAAGACTTTAGTTAAGCCAGTTAAAATTTCTATGTCCTGTACTTTTTGTGGTCTCATAGGACAAATATACAATTAATTTTAATTTTACCAAACGTTTGGTAAAAAAATATAAAATTTTTTTGCAAATGATTATATTTTGTCTGTTTTTGTGTGGATGAATACATAGGTTTTTACTGTAGTCATTTTTACAAGCAGTAGCACTAGTACTGGTATCTTGAGTGGTTTTTTGGATAATCAAAAAAACGCTATTTTATGTAATGTTAAATATTATTGGATTTTGAGTGTTATTTTTTGAATTTTTTAAAGGTTAGTCTCGATTTTTAAAGATGTAACGCTCCTTTTTATGGTGTATTGTAATGTGTATTACGCTTTCGCGAAAGCGTAAAAATTATAATATTAGTTGCTTTATGATGTGCTTCCTTTTAATTCTAGCCGCCTCCTGATGTTTCTGACTTTAGTACTTTTAAAAAGAAACCATATACCCAGTTTATATCTAGCAGTACGAGACGGGATGATTAATTATTAAGAGCTTTAAATGTAAAGTAGTTTGCTTTTTTTGTTAATTCAGGATTGTTTATCAAACCAGACTCAGAATGTGCAGGATTATTGGTACCTTCTACAAGTTTAAAATAATAAGCTTCTTGGATATCTAAAGCATCAATCGTTCTTATATAAAGTTCTAATCGTTCACTTTGGTAGGCTTCTGTGGTGGGTTCAATATTTACATTTGGGCTGCCAAATTCTGTTATAATGATGGGCTTTTGAACCATCGTTTGGATGTTTTGAAAGTAAATTTCCCAATTCTCTGCATCATCATAAAGATGGATGTCAACTTCATCGTAGAGGGCGTTTTGTAAGATAAAATCTATTCTATCGATAACAGATTGAAAATCAGCGCTAGTACAGTTTGCATCTAAAAAATCCCTGTCGTACAATATTCCTTCATCATCATAAAATGTGTCTATTAGGCCATTACAACCTGCAAGAAATCTTAACGAGAGAGTTGTAAAACCGCCTAATACAAAAGTAGTTTGTGGTGAAAATTCTTGAATGGCATTATATACAATATTATTTGCAGTGACAAATTCTTGCTGGGTACCTACGTACCAGAAATCAGATTGCCACTCGTTGCCAAATTGTATTTTTGCAATTCTGTTAGGATATCGCTGTAGTAGCTGCTCTACATAATTTTTAAATTTATCATTGTCATTAAAAACACAAGAGTTCGTATTTTGCGTTGAACTACAAGCCCAGTCTGGACCATTGGATTGTATCGTGAGCAGTACTTCAATGCCATTACTTTCTGCCCATTCAATTCTTTCATCGAGTGAAGCCCAATTGAAAGTGCCCTCCACAGGTTCTCTAAAAGACCAGTTTTCTCCGATGCGTATGATATGAATTTAATTCATCTAGAAGTGATGCTGTAAATATTCTTTGTTCTTCATCAGAAACAGGCGGAAAGGAAATCCCTAAATTGAGCGTAAGATTTTGGTTTTGGTCATCTATTTGGTCTGTTATAAGATTTGTATCACTTTTTGAACAACTTATAAGAAACACAAATAACAGTATGTAGTATGTTATTTTCATAACCTTAAAATTAATAAATTATTTTTTTGGTGGCTTTTAGTGACGGTTTTCTCGTTATGATTACGCTTTAGCACTTCGCTCTCTCTGGTTATGAATCTCTCGAGTTTGCTTTCGCGAAAGTGTGCTTAGCTTTTCAAATATAATTAGAGAGGTTATTACTTAACTATTACTTCTAGATTTTAAGTGTTGTGCCGCTTGTTTAAAAAATTGTTGCGCCTTTTTAATAAGTATGATTCTATAGATTTATGCTATTCTTTCCCTTACATTTTTTACTTAAAGGAATAATATACAAGTACTCAGGAAGAACCTTTATTCTCTTGGCTCTTATTACTACGCATCTTTGCATAGTAATTAATAAACAATGTAATAATGAATAAAATAAACAGCAATACCAATAATATTTCAATTTTCAACTTAATTGACATATTTAGAGGCTCTAGAAGTAGAGTACAAGAAAAATTAATATCTGTCACAGATTGTGACACAAACTTTCATCACGATTTTTATTGTGACATAGAGAAGCCTTTTATATCAATTCAATAACACTAAAACTTAAAATTATGAGAACATTTAATGTACCAACGAGAGAAGAAGTAAGCACAACTAATCAAGCAATTTTTGACAACCTAAAAAAAGCGGTGGGTTTTGTGCCCAATTTATTTGCAACCTATGCATATTCTGAAAATGCCCTAAAGAACTATTTAGAATTTTCAAACTCAACAACATCGCTTAAAGCTAAAGAAAAAGAGGTTGTTAACCTTGCAGTAAGCGAAGTTAATAAATGTGAATATTGTCTTTCTGCTCATACTGCAATAGGTAAAATGAACGGATTTACAGATGACCAAATCCTTGATTTACGGGCTGGCCAAGCACCTTTTGATAAGAAACTAGATGCGCTTGCTAAACTCGCAAAGAATATCACAGAAAATCGCGGTAATACAGATCCTCAGATTCTTGAGAACTTTTTTAAAGCTGGATGGACTAAGGAAAACTTGATTGATACTATTTCCTTAGTGGGTGATAAAACGATTTCAAACTACATAAACAACACGACTAAAATTCCAGTAGATTTTCCAGTCGCTAAAGCCTTAGAGACTGCATTTGCATAATCCCCTACCCCTAATATGCAGTTTCAATTTGAACAGCTCGCCATAGGTGAGCTGTTCCTTTTTAGATTAAAATGATCAATTATGTTTATAACACTGTAGGGAAAGATGTGTAATTTATAAAAAGATATGTCCATTATATAACGTGGATTATCAAGCTATTTTTACTTAATAATTTAAAACTTATAGATATGAAAACTTTAATCACAACATTTGTAATAATTCTAGTTACTAGCACATTATTTGCTCAAGATTATGCCACGGTAGACCACAGCAAAATAGACACTGAATACAGAAGAACAACTTCTAAAAAAACGATAAATAGATATTCAGTTTCAAAATTAGCTTCTGAGATTTACGAAACGTCAAATTTTAACTACCGTAATTTCCTAAAAGACGCTGAAGATTCTAAAAAGAGGTATCAAATAGGTACTGAAACCTATACTAAAAAAGAACTTGTTAAAATATTCAGGAAAGGTGCGAGACGCTCTGAAACGGTTGTTGAGTTTGAAGGATATTTAACTAAGATAAACCCTCAATTCTTAAAGGGCATTTCAGAAAGAGAAGCTATTGACATTTTTAATAAATTTAGAGTAGGTACATTTCACGCATATATAGACTCTTTGCCTAATGGTATTCTTTAACCGTTTTGTTCGCTTTCGCGAAAGCGAACTTGAGAGAACTACTTGCCAGCAGAGGTTTACTACCAGAGGGAAAACGAAGCATTAAAGCGTTATTATAAAAAGTCATAATGATTCCTTAAACTCCTTTTTAAAAGTAGCCGGTGGTGAGCCCACTTGGTTTTTGAAAAATTTAGAAAAGTGCGCTGGTTCAGAAAATCCAACCTCATAGCCTATCTCTTCGGCGGTTTTATCAGAATAGAAAAGTAGTCTTTTTGCTTCCAAGATAATGCGCTCATTGATAATTTTCAAAGGTGATTTGTCTCCAGATTTTTTGAATAAATTAGACAATGTCTTAGGCGATTTAAAGAGCATCTCAGCATAATCTGCTACTTGGTGCTTTTCTCTAAAATTTTGTTCTACCAAAATATGATACTGTCTTACTATATCGTATTGCGGTTTGGGAATGTTCTCCTCTGAAGTTTCAATTTTAATCAGTCGTGTTGCTTTGATAAGTAAGCGTTTTAAAATAGAACGAAGCATTTCGCCTTGAATATGGTCCTTGGTTTCAAATTCTTCTTGGAGAATAAAAAATAAGGCTTCAAAGCTCTTAATTTCTTTTTCGCACAATGTGATCACGGGTGGTAATGATGAGCCAAAAAATAAAAAACCATTGCAAGAGACCTCTGCGTCGTGGTCACGTATACAGTAAAACTCTTGATTAAAGACTACGGCGATTAATCCAGCATCTTTTTTCATCTCAACAATATTGAGTGGCGTACAAAAGACTACCTGATTCTTCTTAATATCTAATTTATAACCATCTACAATAATAGTTGTATCTTGATTTTTTGCCCACATTATTTTAAACATTCCTTTTTTCTCGAGGAGATGCATTGAAGGACCACAGCTAAAATTAGTTAAGGTTAACGAGCTTTGGTCTTTGATACTAGTGTAATCTAATTTCATAATTGGTTTGGTAGTTTATTTTTATTAGATTATTTGAAGACTTGCCTATTTAACTAGAATCTTTCTTTCAAAAGTTCCCTTGTTGGTACTAATAATTGCGTGATAGAGTCCCGAAGAAAGTTCAGATGTGTTTATACTGTTTTGATAATACGTACCCACACGCTGCCCAACATTGTTGTATATAGTGATCTTGTTTAAAGAGTAGGTTTGAGGCAAACGTATGTTTGTAGTTCCCGCTGTAGGATTTGGAAAAACTTTTACGAGTTCTAAATTAAAATCATCTACAGATAGAATATCGTTTAAATCATAAACTTGAACGCGTCCTGAATCTGTTCCGTTTGTGTCATTTGATTGTGCTCCAACAACTAATGTTGAGCCATCATCAGAAAGACCCGTGGCCACTCCAAAAAAATCTCCTGTGGCTTCGCCATCAAGATCTTCTCCTATTTGGGTCCATATTTGGTTTTGTAAATTAAATATCCTAACGTGGCCTGCATTTTCTCCATTACCATCGTTAAATGCTGCTGAGATAGCTACTATTGTACCGTCTGTAGATATGTTTATTGAATTTCCTCCAGAACCATCATTGGTCGCCTCTCCATCAATGTCTTGTCCCACTTGAATCCAATTTCCATTTTGGTTTTCGAAAACACGCACATGTCCCGCAACATTTCCATTTGCATTGTCATTTCCGATGGCGCCTGCGGCAAAACGTGATCCATCACCAGAAATACTTACTGTTGTCCCAAATTGATCGGCAGCAGCCTCTCCATCAATATCTGAGCCTATTTGAGTCCAGGTTCCATTTACATTTTCAAAAACGCGCACATGTCCTGAATCATTCCCGTTTCCATCATTTCGATTAGCCCCTACAGCTACAATTGTACCATCATCAGACAGGTCTACACTAAAACCTAAATTATCACCAGCAGCCTCTCCATCAATATCTTCTCCTATTTGAGTCCAATCTCCATTTATATTTTGATATACGCGTACATGTCCTGAATTTTCTCCATTGTCATCATTAAATATAGAACCAATAGCTACAATAGTTCCTTGCGCGTTAATACTTAACCCAAAACCTCCAAAAGAGTCTATAGAATTCTCACCTTCAATATTTTCTCCTATTTGTACCCAGTTGTCATTTTGATTTTCAAAAACGCGTACTGCTCCAACACTATTATTGTTACCAGGAGCTCCAATAGCAATAATAGATCCATCTTGAGATAATACTATAGATCTTCCAGAAAATTCATCAATCGTTCCAGCAATTGATTGCCCAATTTGCTGCCAGACATCATTTTCCAATCTAAAAACTCTTACATCCCCCGAATTTTCCTCATTGGAGTCATTAAAAGAAGATCCCCCAGCTATGATAAGACCGTTTCCAGAAATACTTACGCTTTCTCCAAATGTATCGAACGGAGCTTCTCCATCTATATTATTTCCTACTTGATTTTGAGAAATGGCAAAAAAGGTGAACGAAGTAACAAAAGTTACAAGTAATAAATTTTTCATATTTGAAACTATTTTTTAAATAGGTCTTTATTTTATGATTTTTTTATTAAAATACTAAATAAATTGAAGACTTCAATTATTTGGAGTTGTTCCTTACTTAGCATTTTTTATGGTATTGCCCTTGTTTGGCGATTCATTAATTTAAGATTAGTATGCTTTCGCGAAAGCGTACATAGCATTTTGAATATAATTAGAGTAGCCCTTGCTTAACTGTTACTTACAGATTTTAAATGTTGTACCGCTTGTGTAAAAAATTGTTGTGCCTTTTTAATGGTAGTACTCTCATCTAATGGCATTATAGCGCCATTATATTGGGTATCCCAATTTCCATATGGTAAGTCATTCATTTCAGAAACATCTATTGCCTGCTCACCAATGTACCCTTTTACATACAGATAAAAGCCATCGTGTATGCTGTCTGAAATAGACATACCTAATCCTATGATGTGCTTTTTGTTTTTAGTAACGGTGTACAGGGAGGCGATAT
>CAYGQJ010000140.1:0-10070 GCA_964351845.1 uncultured Flavobacteriaceae bacterium
AAGAATGGGCCGAACGTTTTGATTTTTTCTTAAAGCGATTAGAAATTATTTGTACGCCCGATCACTATATTTTAGGTGGCGGAATCAGTAAGCATATTGACACTTTTAAACATATCCTCACCACTAAAGTACCCTTAGTGGCCGCAAAAACAAAAAATCACGCAGGACTTATAGGCGCTGCTTTTGCAGCTATGGAAGCGATGGAGAAATAAAAAATACGGTATACCATATTAATTAAAAATTACCTATGAAATTAAAGCTACTCTTTTTTGTATTACTCATAACAACAATTTCAAAAGCGCAAGAAATATTTTCTACCGCTTTTCAAGGGAATTTACCTGTATCTTTAGTAACGATTGAAGACGAATTATTTGTCAGTGTTTTTGGAAATAATGACGAAAGACTAGCTGGTGTTTACAAACTTCCCTTTGATAATTCAAATACCATAGAAACCGTAAATGAAGCATCTATCCAAGAAGGTCTCGGTCCTTTGTATTTAGCTTACGATTCTGAATTAAATATATTATTTGCAACACTGCCTGATCTTATAAAAATAGATCTTAATCAAGGACTGCCTGCAATAGACGAAGTTTTTATTGATGACACTTCTTTAAATATAGGAACAAACAATGGCCTTATATATCACGAAGGCTTTATTTACTTTACAGTTTTTACTTCGGGATCTAATATGATATATAGAGTAGATACCCTAGGAGCGTCTGCTCCCGAACTGTTTTTCGAAGTTACTGAAGCTGATAATAATTTAGTGATCACTCAAATAATTAATAATGAGTTGTATTACTTTAAATACAATAATAGCATTGGTATTGATTTAATGAAAATAAATATTGCTGATCCTAGCTCAGAAATACTTATCTCTACAGTAGATGAATTTGAGTTCTTTATGCAAAGTAGTCATGTTGTAAATAACATACTCTTTGTTGGAGTTGAAACAATTAATTCATCATCACCTTCCATTATAAAATTTGATTTAACACAAAATTTACCTATCACCGGAGAAACTGTTCCAATTCTAGAAAGTATCAATGCAGTTTTAGGGATTACAAGCTATCAAGATGACCTTTATTTTACGGATGGTAATTCTCAAAATATTTTTCGATTAGAAGATGGTGCTCTCAATGTTTCAGAAGTTGGAAAACCAAAAATATCTGTGTTTCCCAACCCTACTTCTAATAGCCTTTTTATTAAAGGACTAACTAATAATCGAATCAAATATCAACTTATCGATATTCTTGGAAGAATAATTAACGAAGGTGTTTATACTGACGAAGGAATCGATTTTTCAAGCCTTGAAACTGGTGTATATTTCGTGAATATTCATGACACTAGTGGGAATATATCCACTAGAAAAGTAATCAAAAACTAAATTATTATATCATCAATAAGTTAGATGATTCCGTTTTTAGCTTTCGCGAAAACATAGATTTCATAGTATCTGCTATTACTACCTATCAAAATCTTTACAACGCATTATTAATCTCTTGCTCTATGACGATCTCTTGCTAGGAGTGTATTCTTAAGCAACATCGCGATAGTCATAGGACCTACTCCGCCAGGAACTGGCGTGATATACGATGCTTTTTTACTCACCGCTTCATAATCTACATCCCCTGTAATATAGTACCCACGTTCTCTCGTTTCATCCGGTACACGTGTAATCCCAACATCAATAATCACAGCATCGTCTTTGACCATTTCTGCTTTTAAGAATCCTGGAACACCTAAAGCGGTAATAATAATATCTGCTTGTGATGTGATTTGCGTGATATTCTTGGTATGGCTATGTGTAAGGGTTACCGTTGAGTTTCCTGGAAATCCTTTACGCCCCATCAAGATACTCATAGGACGTCCAACAATATGGCTACGACCTATTACCACAGTATGCTTTCCTTTGGTAGAGACATCATAACGCTCTAATAATTCTAGAATTCCAAACGGAGTCGCAGGAATAAACGTACTCATATCAAGTGCCATTTTTCCAAAATTAGTGGGATGGAATCCATCGACATCTTTATCAGGATCTACGGCTAGCAGGACTTTTTGCGTATCTATTTGTGGAGGTAATGGCAATTGTACAATAAAACCATCAATATTTGAATCTTTATTAAGCTCTTCTATTTTATCTAATAATTCGATCTCACTTGTGGTACTTGACATCTTCACAAGTGTAGACTCAAAACCAACACGTTCACAAGCACGTACTTTACTCCCTACATAGGTAAGACTTGCCCCATCGTTTCCTACAATGATAGCCGCTAGATGAGGGACTTTCTCCCCATTTGCCTTCATTTTATCAACCTCGGATTTGATCTCGTTTTTTATATCGTTTGAAGTTTTCTTACCGTCAAGAATGGTCATAGTCTTTATTATTTAGTAATCAGTATACACTCGCAGTATACAGTAGTATAACTACGAATTTTTTTGGATTATTGATCATATAATTTAGAAGCTTTCCAACTTCTAAGCTCTTTTTTACAAGAGCATTTTCCTGTTCTTTTGTTATGTATTTGCAATCTTTTGCAAACTGCAGCCAAACCTGAATCTCACTATTTTCTGAATCACTATCAGTAAGTTTACTTATAAAATGCTTCTCATAACGACGCTTTCTATAGGCTTCTGCAATATTAGCACATACAGATCTTGAACTTCTTCTTATCTGATCTGTTAGAGAATAAGTTTCTTCTTTGGGGAATGATTTGGAAACCTCAAAGATTTCCATGGCTAGTGTAAAACTGCGCTCATATGCCATAAGAGACTTAAAACTCATATACTAATACTACTCTTATATTACTACTATCTTACTGTTAACTGTTAACTGCTAACTTTTAACTGCTTACTAAAAAAGTTACTTCTGCATTCTACTCATTGCCTGCATCATCTTGCGACCTCCGCCACCTTGCATCATTTTCATCATTTTACTCATTTGATTGAATTGCTTGAGTAGCTGATTTACTTGCTGTACCGAAGTTCCAGATCCTTTTCCTATTCGTTTTTTACGGCTTGAGTTAATAACTCCAGGGTTAGTGCGCTCTTCTACAGTCATAGAGTGAATAATAGCTTCTATGTGTTTAAAAGCATCATCATCTATATCGACTCCTTTAAGCATTTTACCAGCTCCAGGAATCATTCCCATAAGGTCTTTCATGTTCCCCATTTTCTTTACTTGCTGGATTTGCTTTAAGAAATCATCAAAACCGAATTGGTTTTTAGCAATTTTCTTTTGCAGTTTACGCGCTTCTTCTTCGTCAAACTGTTCTTGTGCACGCTCTACAAGAGACACCACATCTCCCATCCCAAGGATACGATCTGCCATACGAGAGGGATAGAATACATCTATCGCCTCCATTTTTTCTCCTGTCCCTATAAATTTAATAGGCTTATCTACGACAGATTTGATCGAGATCGCTGCTCCACCTCGTGTATCACCATCTAATTTTGTGAGGATAACTCCGTCAAAATTTAGAATATCATTAAAGGCCTTAGCGGTATTTACCGCATCTTGCCCTGTCATCGAATCCACGACAAATAGGGTTTCTTGTGGTTGGATGGCTTTGTGAATGTTTGCAATCTCATCCATCATTTCTGTATCCACGGCAAGACGACCTGCAGTATCGACGATCACGACGTTGTGTCCGTTCGCTTTCGCGAAAGCGACCCCAGCCTCAGCAATCGCTACTGGATCTGTATTATCTCTATCTGAAAAGACATCTACTTTTATAGCATCTCCCACTACATGCAACTGATCTATCGCCGCAGGGCGGTATACATCACAAGCTACGAGTAATGGTTTCTTTGTTTTTTTCGTTTTTAAGAAGTTCGCTAACTTTCCAGAAAATGTTGTTTTACCAGACCCTTGAAGACCTGACATTAAAATCACACTTGGATTTCCTGAAAGATTCACTCCAGAAGCGTCACCTCCCATCAGTTCCGTAAGTTCATCTTTCACCAACTTAACCATAAGTTGGCCAGGTTGTAATGTGGTCAGTACATTTTGTCCTAAAGCTTTTTCCTTAACTCTGTTGGTGAAGTCTTTGGCAATTTTAAAGTTAACATCGGCATCAATAAGTGCTCTTCGCACTTCTTTAAGTGTCTCTGCAACATTTACTTCTGTAATACTTCCGTGCCCTTTAAGAACGTGGAGGGCTTTATCTAACTTATCACTTAAATTATCAAACATATCTTACTACTGAAAAATTGAACTTCGATTTCGATTATCGAGGTTGCAAATTTAATGATTTGAAGCGTATATACATAGTCGTACCTAAAGGTATTCTGTTCATATATCCATAAAATAGTATAGATACGCTCAAAAAAATAGCCATACTATAAAAATAATATGGCTATTGTATTTATTATATGTAATCCTGAAGAAACTATTCCTCGCACTCTTCAGATAAGAGTGTGATGATGGTTGTTGTAAATTCTAAGGTTTCTGGGTTTTCGATACGTACAAAGACTTCTTGGAAATCTGTCTCAATAGCCACATCTGCAGGAATTGGGTTTGTACTCGCATCGGCATCTTCTTGTGTATTATAGAACGTTACTATCCAGTCTATAGGATCGGGTAATTCCCCCATATCATCTACTTCTGGTTGTGGTGCTGCCATCACAATGATACATTCTATATAATTTTCTAGTGTAAAAGAAGCAATACCAGGCATATCTTCAAATTCACATTCTTCAAAAAATAAGGTGGTACAGTAATTCTCTTCTTCGCATTCTTTTTGTAGAATAAAGCGTGTATCCTCATCAATTTCAAAATCTATTACTTGGTTTGTAATTAAATTTACTTTCCAGTCAAAATTCCAATCCTCACCGACAACCTCTTCTGTATCTAGATTAATGTTAATGTGGAGTTCATCTTCAATAAAATATAAGATCCAAGTACCGCCATAGGATTCGCCTCTATAATAGAAAACAACAATACCATCAGGAGTTACACGAAAAACAGCATCAGTATAGGTACTGAAAACGACATCTTCAGGAATTTGAACTTTCCACACACATTCCACTAATATGCTAGTTCCATTTCCAACAGCTTGCATTTGTTCTTCTTCTATACAAGCATCTATCGCAGCTCTTAATTCATCTTTATCATTTATAACAAGTGACGTTCCATCCAATAATGTGCTTGATATAGGAAAACTAACATTTATAAATTGACCTTCACCAACCAAACCTAGTACTTCACTAAACTCTGCATCATTATTGACAACTCTAGAGGATTGAAGGTCTATGTCTTCATTATAAATGACCACGGTAAAGGAATATATAAAATCAATACAGGTAACATCTGTTGCACTAGGGTCATCGGTAGTGATACGACCTAAAAGAGAAAATAAATCAGATTCTTCTGCAATAAGATCGGCTTCTGTGATTTGAAAAAGATCATCGATATCTTCATTTTCACAACTCGCCAAACAAAAAAGGACACATACACCTAAAAGGAAGTTTCTAAATTTCATAAAAAAAGAGTATTTATACTATATATACTGAGTTATAATTAAAAATTGTGTTTTTCCTGTGTGCGCTTTCGCGAAAGCGTATAAACAAAATCAACCATCTATTTTTAATCTTATACTCTATAGTCTATAGTTGTTAAAAAGGTTGCGTTATATATTCCATAAATATCATATGTATAGGCATAAAAAAAGACTAACATTGCTGTTAGTCTCCCTATATATTCTAAAAATCAGTTGATTATTCGTCTCTTTTAGCTTTGCGGGCCTCCATTTTTTCTTTTACCATCTCTACGATAGATCCTCCTACCCAGTAAGGGATCACAAATGTTAATAAAAATATCATCAACCAAAAACCAATTGTTAATATGGTTAAGAAGGCAAGAAATCCTAAATATTGATCAAAATCAAACATGAGTGCTGTGTTTTCTAAATTTTGGTCAAAGATACCGCATTAAAATGTATTTTCACAATAGAAATTTCAGATTTATTGACAGGTTATTGACAGTAAAGTTGAAGCGTAAATTTGTAAATTTGCTTTTCAAAAAACAATTTCATAGATGGAATATAGAATTGAAAAAGATACCATGGGGGAAGTTCAAGTTCCCGCAGATAAATTATGGGGAGCTCAGACAGAAAGATCTCGCAATAATTTTAAAATAGGAGCGCCTGCTTCTATGCCTTTAGAAATTATTTATGGCTTTGCAATCTTAAAAAAAGCAGCTGCATTTACCAATTGTGAATTAGGAGGACTTCCGATAGAAAAAAGAGATCTCATTGCGCAAGTATGTGATGAAATTCTAGAAGGAAAACACGACGATCAGTTTCCACTAGTCATATGGCAAACAGGATCGGGGACTCAAAGTAATATGAATGTCAATGAGGTCATTGCTAACCGTGCACATCAACTAGCTGGAAAAGTAATTGGGGAAGGTGAAAAAACATTACAACCTAATGATGATGTTAATAAATCGCAATCCTCAAACGACACCTTTCCAACGGGGATGCATATTGCTGGCTACAAGAAAATTGTAGAAACGACAATTCCTGGTGTGAAAAAACTTAGAGATACCCTAAAAGAAAAAGCAGATCACTTCAAAAAAGTGGTGAAAATAGGTCGCACGCACCTTATGGATGCCACACCACTCACGCTAGGGCAAGAATTTTCCGGATATGTATCTCAATTAGACCACGGAATAAAAGCATTAGAAAATACCTTGGATCACCTTGCAGAACTTGCCTTGGGAGGTACTGCTGTAGGAACTGGGTTGAACACGCCTAAAGGATATGCAAAACGTGTCTCTGAATATATGGCTCAATTTTCTGGATTCCCTTTTCGAACTGCAGCCAATAAATTTGAAGCATTAGCAGCACACGATGCTTTTGTAGAAACACATGGAGCGTTAAAACAACTAGCTGTATCGCTTAATAAAATAGCAAATGATATACGCCTAATGGCATCTGGCCCTCGAAGCGGTATTGGAGAAATTACCATCCCTGCCAATGAACCAGGATCATCGATCATGCCAGGTAAGGTAAATCCTACACAATGCGAAGCAATAACGATGGTATGTGCACAAGTGATAGGAAATGATGTAGCGATAAGTGTAGGTGGCTTACAAGGTCATTATGAACTCAACGTATTTAAGCCTGTCATGGCTTCCAACTTACTTCAATCTGCTCAGTTGATTGGAGATGCGTGTGTTTCATTCTCAGATCATTGCGCTTCAGGAATAGAGCCTAATAAAAAGAGAATCAAAGAGTTATTAGACAACTCACTAATGCTTGTTACTGCCCTCAACACTAAGATCGGGTATTATAAGGCAGCTGAGATTGCTAATACGGCTCATGCAAACGGTACGACATTAAAAGAAGAGGCTGTAAATTTAAGCTATGTCACCCCTGAAGAATTTGATGAATGGGTCAAACCTGAAGATATGGTTGGAGAACTTTAAAATTCTTACAAAGAATTACAATAAAACAGTCAAAATACACAAAAGCATCGATTAAAAGTTGTTTTATGTATTTATATTACTATATTTACACTTTATAATATGTGTAGATGCGCTTGATTTTTTTTATTGTTGGTTTATTTTGTGTGATGACAGGGTTTTCACAGGAAACCATTTCCTATTATAAACCCGCTACAGATCATGAGATAACCATTCCAGATCTTAAAGAAATTACATTCTCTCCCATTGAAGATATAAATCATGGTACAAATAATGGCATCTATTGGTTTAAAATAGATGCTATTGCTTTGCCTAGGTCTATCATAGAATTACATTCGGCTCATGTAAAGGAAGCTTCATTATATGATGCTAATGGAAAAGAAATTGGCTTGATAGATGCTACGCGGTATCCCTCCTTTTTTATCTTAAATAAGACCATAACGTATCCATTATTTCTTAAAGCTAATTACCCTTTAGAAGCTCATTTCTCAATTGATATTTTAGATGAAGCAGCATTTTCAAAACATGAAAAAAACAGCCTCTTAGGTATTGGCTTTTTTTATGGTACTGCTTTATCACTATTACTAGCTACGATTATATTTTTTATTGTAACACAAAATAAAATATTCCTCTTTTATAGTATCGTAATCACCGCAGTATGTATTTCTATTATGTCGAGAGATAATATTTTATACTTCTTTAATGCAAAACCTAATATTGTAAGTAGTATTGAATTATTTGGGCACTTTTTAGTGGGCTTATGTGCCACAGGCTATGTCTATAAGTATTTAAAGATTAAAAAAGAAAAGCAGCTTATACAGTACATATTTGCAACAATAAGCAGTGTTTCCTTTATTTCTATGTGTTTATATTGGATTATTAATACACACTGGAGTTTCTTACTAACTGATTTCACCAGCATTTTAAGCGTTTTATTGTTATGGTCATTAACCATCTATAACTCTAAAAACACTCGATTTCTTCCGTTAATGATTACGATCTATACTATAGATATTATCATCTTAACTGATGCGTTCATATTACATGGTTTTGGCAATAGTATACTCAACCTATCTTCATTTCAGCTCAGCATTGCTTCACTGATCAACTTCACATTGATTGCAATTTCATTAATTTTCAGTTTTAGAAGGATACAAGGGAAGACCGTTATCATGAAGCATCAAATAAAAATACATCTAGAGCGACTTTCTCAGTTAAATAGTTACAAAAACGTACAAGATTCTGATGATCAATACTTAGAATCTTTGATACAGCAATTTGCTCTTGAAAATCTTGAAATTAAAGTGCTAGACGGGATTTCTAAGGGATTAACAAACGAGCGTATTGCTACCAAGTACAATCTATCTACAGAAAAGCTAAAAGCAGTGACTTCCAACCTATATCAAAAACTAGGTATTGACTCAGATCAAGAAGCTACAAGTCTATTTATTAGTTAAGATTTCTTGTAATGCTTAGCGTATTTACTTTAAAAGAAAAAGCTTAATAATGCTAGTATTATTAAGCTTTAAATTATGAATATACTAATTTAATAATCTGTATTCTTTATTTAGGACTAGACAGGAAGAATACTTATTTCTACATTGTTCCAGGACCGCAGAGATATGTATCTTCAGGGTATTGAGACCAAGGACAATCCAAACACTGAGATACCATATTAGATGTACACATCTGCAAACCTGACCCACCTCCTACTGAAGCTGAAGCTTCAGTAGGAGTAATAGATGATATTACATTTTTTTTTAACTCTAAATTTTTGAGAGACTTCTTTTTCATTTTGAAACTATTTAAAAAATTAAATTCATAGATAAAATTACACAAAAAAAAGGTAGTCTCCTAATAATCAGCTTAATTTGTCCTTGATGGTTTATTTCATCATCGATGATATGCCTTAGAAATGAATAATTATTATTAAACTGGCTACTTGAAGTCTGGAATCCAGAAGATTTAAACAACCAACCATCATCTAGTTCAGAAAGCCCTTGAAGCACTAGGTCCTCTGTATAATTAAGTAATTCTTGATAATACTTAAAATCATTTCTGTTTATAAGTCTACCACTCATCTTATGAGGAAAACCCATTTCATATTTATTAAATTCTTCCAAGGTCATTTGTCTAACAAAAATATTATTAACTATAAAACGATACTCCAAGGTTGCAATATGAAATAACAAAGTCCCTATACTATTACTGATTTCATCAAAGTTAAAATCCAATTGTTCTATAGATAATTTTTTTGTTATATCAAGTGTTAACTTTCTAGTCTCTTTTTTATCTTCGATTATCAATTTCATAATTGATCTTGACATAATATTTCATTTAGTAAATTGTTAATCAATTCTTTTTATAATAAGCAGCATATTTACGATACGATAAAAATCCTAACACCGCAATGACTAAAGCGCTTATAATAATGTTTTGATTCGCGATATCACCTCCACTTTGATACGAATGTAATCCAGCTAAATAGAAATTTACACCAAAATATGTAAAGAGCACACTCCCTAGTGCAATGATAGATAATAAGTTAAATAACCATCTGCCTCGCAATCCTGGAATAAGTCTCATGTGGATTACAAAAGCATACACAATCAAAGAAATCAACGCCCACGTTTCTTTT
>CAYGQJ010000141.1:0-9506 GCA_964351845.1 uncultured Flavobacteriaceae bacterium
CCTGACCCCTTGGGTGTAAACCAAGTGCTCTGAACCAACTGAGCTAAGCGCCCTTTCTTTCAATGCGGGTGCAAATATAAGCTAAAGTTTGTGAGTGTAAAACGTTTTAGTAAAAAAAATAGCCTCTTTACAAAAAAAGTTCCCAAAGCAATTCCAAACCCCTAAAAGAAAGGAACAAAGACTACGCATTAATTTTAATATATTAGCTGAAAAAGTTTTCTTGAAATATATTTCTTTAATAGACGAACTAGGTATTACACTGAATGACATTATTCAGATGGATGCTACGCAGATTATACGAATCCAAAAACAGCTCAAAGCAAAAGCTGTTCTAGAGAACAAAAGCAACCTAGGAGAACTTTCTGAACTTGTAAGCCAACTCGAAAATCAAGAGATCAAAGAAGCACACCTCTTTGTGGAAAGCCACCCCTGGTTAAAAAATATTCTATTAGGAAAGCCAGAAGAGTTGACTCAAAAAGCATTTGAATCTACCTACAACCCGCGACCTGTGGCTGCTTTTTCAAAAATATTCATAAGCCCTTTTTTGGTCCAAACGCTCAAGAAAACCCTATCCTATATCCTTTCTAAAGGTAGATATCACTTATTAGTACGCCTCGTATCACAAGAACGTTTCTTTACAGAAGAGGTGCGACAACTGATCATTACCTTTTTTGTCACACGTCTTAACTACGCAAATAGCTATATGGCAGAAGGTAAATTAAAAGAATCTTCACAGCCTATATATTTCTTAAGAAACTCAGAATTTATAGATAGCCTTAATGTCTATATCGACTCCATCATGGATGAAGTGACCGAAGTAAATAGCACTATCATAGAAGTGTACAACAGTCATTTAAAAACTATAAATCATGAATGGGAGTTTGCTGCCGCTGCTATGGTTGCTTTTGGTAGATTAAAACCACCTAATCCATACCAACAAGAAGTATTTGAAAAAAATGCTGATATTGCAAAATCAAGTATGTCAAGGATTGATTTCACAGAGACAGACGAAAAAGGCTCATATACGAGCAATGGAGGCAATAGTGTATTTATGATTGTGAGAATCATTGTCATTATTTTTATAGTCATCAGAGCTATTGTAAGTTTTTCTGACGATGGCCCCAGCTACAATGATTATTATAATGACACAATAGATTTTCAAAGAATAATAACCGCCAATGAGCGAAATCAAAATAAATACAGCACCGACACTGACAGCTTAGTATTTGGAGAAGAAGAAATTGAAGAAACCATCATAGAAAGCACAGAAGAATATGTAGAAGAATATGTACAAGAGGATACCAAGGAAAAAAATGCAATCACTGTTGGTGATATGGAGCAAACATTCTCTACGGAATACACAACGCTTCCTAATCGTCCTAAAGGATATAAACAAGACAGTCATATTCGATTCTTATATAGTCTAAAAAGAAAAGTATCAAGAGGAGACAACAAAGACCCAAATGATGTTGTAAGAATAACCCCTTTCACCAATCCATATCCAAAAAGTTTTAATCCTATAGAAATAGAAACCTCTAGTGGAAAACAAAAATTGACAATTAATAATGACACTCAAAAAGAGCTTATTATTTTTAGACTCAAGGATGGAGTAGATCAAGCGATTATAATCCCTAAAAATGACAATGCCGTTTTAAATTTTAAAGAAGGGGACTCTATCGCTTTTTACGCAGGCAATGATTTTGAAGTATCAAAATTCTCAAATTTCTCAAAAAGACAAGATATCTCACATCTTTATAAAATCACATCGCTCAATACTTCATCTAGGATAGATGTAATGCCGTTTAAAGTAAATACTAACGAGACGAGGAATTTAAGATACAAACGTGTAGAATCCTTGAAGTTTTACAATACAAAAATGGAGGAATTAGAAGCTATTGAAGCTTTGTATAAAGATTTTTACGACAAGTATTATAGATAACCTTATACTATTATTTCAACCCCGTTTTTGAATCATCATTAAACTGCTCTTTTTTATGTCGATCTTGATCTGGTAATAATGCAGACAATCCATATACAATATAACGAAGTGATTTGTAATCTTGCTTTTCCAGCGCTTGTATACCATCTTTAATAAGCATATCTGCTTTTTTGGTATCTGTATACCCAGATGCATATTTCAGAGCCATGAAATAAGGTATAAAATTTTCATCATTGGCATGAATAATTAAGTTATACAACTCATTAAATTCCTTAATCTTAGCACTAATTAAAAACTTGTTTCCCGAGTTAATAACCGCTTTTTCATTTTCTACAATACGCTCATATTTTTTGCGTAGGTTCTCCTGACCGTTTTGTTCTAAATGATAGGCAACCGATTCTTTAATATCCTGATACTCTTCAATTTCTTTCGCAATAGCCTTATTTCTAGTTAAGTTATCAAATTCGTAAATAAGATGTCGCTTCGCATCATCCAATTGATATTTTTTATCAGAAATATCTCCCTCCTCTATGAGCGTAGATTCAATCTGAACTTCCAGAAGTCCGACGCGTATTTTTTCTAATTGACTTGAAAATTCAAAGTGCTCGCTTTGGTTAGCCTCTTTAATTAAAACTTCCAAATCATTAAGAATTGTATTTACTTCTGTATTTATTTTTTTAATACTAATCGCTCTTTCAGATTCACTAAAAATATTTTCAAACTCTTGATCACACGCTTGTAAATACACACCAATCTTAACATCCCTAGATTCAGAAATTTCGACATCGATCTCTATATCTGTTCCTTTTATAAGATCTTCTTCTAAGTGTTCTCCCGATATTTCTATAAACCCAATACTCAAACCAGAACTTGGCAACCCATTAGATTTGCCTTCAATAATATTGATTACAAGGCTTGTTTTCGATTTTTTTAAAATAGTTTTTGAAGCTGTTTTGTATAATTTCTTTTTTAAAGGCAATACACTTCCCTTCTTAAAAATCTCTTCCAATCGGGTACTAGAAGCATCAATATCATCTACTTCCATACAAATATCATTTGGCAAAGGCTGCCCTTGTACATTGTAATTTCCTTGATTGATGGTAATAGTATCATAGGACTTTACAACTTGATTAGAAGCATCCAATAGTTGTATTTTAAAACGATTAGTCGCTTTTGGTAATAACGGCACAAACTCTGCAAATCCATCTGTATTGATTGATTTAATCCCTGAGTCATACCCGCCATCCAATCGGAGTAATCTATATTTTGGTGCGTGCCCTATCTCAATTTTACAAGAAATAAGCTCTTCCAAATCACGTGTATTCTGCTCATAAAAAAAAGCACAATGAATACCATCTTTGGTCGTCTCTTGTGAGGCCTCTTGTACATCCTCCACTGTAAGTTTTGACGGTTTGGAACCTGCATAATACGCAGCGCCCTCAACCACAGCAGATGTAGGGTTGATACTAGCATCTACCAAAATACCGATCTCTTCTTTTATTTTGTTTTTGATGAGCGGCACATACGTACTCCCACCTATCAAAACCAATCGATCGATATCCGTTTTCAATAATTGATTATTGGAAACAACATCTTTGATAAATTGAATCGTTCGATCAATTTTTGGAGTGATAATCGTTTCAAAACTGAGTCGCGTAATCTCTAGATACTCCGTCACCAATACGCCCTCAATTTCCATATCGATCTCGACCTCGGTGCTTTCGTGTAAAGAGAGCTCTTTTTTGGCTTCTTCAGCCTTACTTAACAACTCAAAATAGACTCCCTTATTGGTTCCTTTTTGTTTGATACGCGACCAAAGTCCTTGAACGCCTATTTTTTCTTCTATAAAAGGAATCATTATTTTTTCAACAATCAAGCTGTCAAAATCGGCACCACCAAGAAAGTTATCCCCTACATTATCGAGTACTTTAATTTCCCGATCTGTAACGCTAACAAGTGCTACATCAAACGTACCACCTCCCAGATCATAAACAATCCATTTTTTTTCTTCAGTGCCTTCAAATCCAATGGTGTTTGCAAAAGCAAGACATGCCGCAATAGGCTCCTGTAAAAGCACCACCTCTTTAAAACCAGCCAAATATCCTGCCTTTTTTGTGGCATTCGACTGAATCGTATCAAACGAAGCAGGTATCGTGATTACTGCAGAGTCTATCTGGGTTTCGCCTACAAAATTCTTTAATTCCGTAAGGATGATCGCAGACAGATCAATAGGTGATTTTTCTTCTTGTAATGAAGGAATGGTATAGGTTTCTTGAGAACCCATTTTTCGCTTAAAAAGCATACAAACATTTTCTGCATCCTTTTCTAAATAATCCAGCGCTTTATCCCCCACGACAGTTCTTCCGCCCCTAAAAGCAATACAAGAAGGCAACGTTTGTTTCAGTCCAATCGGATTGTTATATAATTTTACACCGCCTTCGTTCGCTGTCGCAATCAAACTATTGGTGGTTCCTAAATCTATGGCAAAATTTATCGTTTTCATAGGCTAATCAACAATGACAATCCCTTTTTGAATTAATTGAAGCGCGCCATTGTCATTTTTTTTATAAATAATAGGCTTTAAAACTTTTGTGATTTTTGAGTCTTTCCTCAAATCACCAGCAATCTTAGCCTCTACATCTGTCATTTCATTTTTATAGGTGTTCCCCTTTGGATTGATCACTTGATACCCCATCTGTTCAAACTCATATAAAATCCTATCTAGATTACGCTGTAAAAGTGTAATCTCTGCTTTTATCGTTTTTTCCTGTATTGAAAAAACCTGATTAATAATCTCTGTCATACCATTGTTATTCTGATACCAATTTAAAGTATTTCTGCGACTACAAACGTACTCCCGCCTATAAATATAAAATCACGTGCGGTTGCTTTTTCCTTGGCTGCATCTAGAGCTTCGTTTACAGAATCATAGGCCGCTCCTTTTAAGTCGTACCGAGAAGCCGCTTCTTGTAAAACAGCAACATCCATTCCCCTTGGCACAGCTGGCTTGCAAAAATAATAGGTAGCATGTCTTGGAAATAAAGGAAAAATCCCATCCAGATCCTTGTCTGACACCACTCCTAAGACGATATGTAAGTGATGGTACTCAATCGTTTCCAGTTGAGGTATCACATAAGAAAGTCCTTCTTTATTATGTCCCGTATCACAAATAATGGTTGGATATTCATCTACTAATTGCCAACGCCCCTGTAATCCTGTATTCTTTACGACATTTAATAATCCTTTGGCAATATGCTGTATACCTACGCCATATCCTTTTTGCTGCAATTGCGCCACGGTTACTTGTACGGTTCTGATGTTATGCTGTTGATACGTGCCTTGTAAGTCAGATTTCATAGGGATAGCATCAAAGGAATACGCTTTAAAAAGGGGCGCATTCCGCTTTCGCGAAAGCGTATCAAACACCTTTTCCGTTTCGGGATGATATTCTCCTATTACAACTGGGATCCCCTCTTTTATAATACCGCCTTTTTCTCCTGCAATAGCTGCATGAGTATCCCCCAAATACTGCATATGATCTAACCCAATATTGGTAATCACAGCCACTTCAGGCGTGATAATATTGGTGCTGTCTAATCGTCCTCCAAGCCCTACTTCTACAATCGCAATATCTACGTGCTCATCTGCAAAATAGGCAAATGCCATCCCTACGGTCATTTCAAAAAATGACAAAGCATTGGTTTCAAAAAAAGGTTTGTTTTCGATGACGAAATTGACCACATAATCTTCACTCACAGGCACACCATTGATACGAATGCGCTCCCGAAAATCTTTAAGATGTGGGGAAGTATATAATCCTACTTTATACCCCGCTTCTTGTAATACGGAAGCAAGCATATGAGCCGTAGAACCTTTGCCATTCGTACCCGCTACATGCACCGATTTGAACTTTGTCTGCGGGTTTTCTAAATGCGTTGCCAGTAATAGGGTATTGCTGAGGTCTTTTTTGAACGCTACAGCCCCCTGACGCTGATACATAGGAAGCTGGGTAAAGAGCCATTCGGTGGTTTCTTGATATGTGATGGTGTTCTATTTTATTTTTTTATAAACTTTTGAGAATACGTTCTTTCGTCAGTTTCAAACTGTAAAATGTACATTCCCGTTGCTAAATTACGGATATCAACAGACGGATTGCTTACAGAAATCTCTGCCTGCAATTGTTGCTGTCCTAGCTGGTTAAAGATACGGATATTTCCAGAAGAAATCGTTCCATTGAGTCCTATGGAAATTTCATTTTGAGCAGGGTTTGGATAGACAAGAACCTCCGCCTTGACATCATCAAAAGTAGCTGTAGTGAGGACATCTTCAGAAATATCAATTTTATAAATCGACCTCCCGTAGGTAGCTACAAATAAAAACCCTGAGTTTTCATCAAAATGTAAATCTGTGACAATTAATGAGGGTACATTTTCGCCGAAAGGCAACCAAGTATCACCGCCATCATTTGAGCTTAACACGCCTATATCTGTAGCAAGAAACAAATTGTCAAAAGAATCAATTTCAATATCACTCACAGGAATATCAGGAATGGCATTAGAGAGATCTGTCCAGTTAGTCCCATTATCGGTACTTTTAAAGACATGACCATCATCTTCGCCATATCGATATCCAGAAAAGGTAACATATACTTCATTGAGGGTATTAGGAGATGCTTGAACACGTGTCACCCATCTATTCGGTAGCGTGGCACTGATATTAATCCAGTTGGCACCACCATTTGTCGTTTGCCAGACATTTCCGTCATCGGTACCTACGTATATGATATCGCTATCCAAAGGAGACACATCTATAGAGGTAATGGTTCCAAAGGTTAGGTTTCCAGAGGAAGGACCACTGGTTAGGTCTGGACTAATCGCGGTCCAACTCCCCGCCATATTGGTGGTTTTATATACGCGTTGTGTTCCATAAAATAACGTTTGATTATCCTGAGGGTCAAATGCGATAGGGGTATCCCAATTGCGTCGATCTCCATTTGAAATTCCATTAAGGACACTCACAAAACTTGCTGCATCATTGGTAGATCTAATCAAATTACCAAACTGAGAAAGGGCATAAATCACATTGGTATCATCCTTATCTATGAGCGGCTGAAAACCATCTCCCCCCGTAATAATTGTCCAATCAGAAAGACCCGCCGTCGTGGTACGCATGGTACTATTATCTTGGGTTCCTCCATATATTTTATCAGGATTGGATGGGTCTACATACATTCTATAAAACTGTGTAATAGGAAGTGTAATATCCAACTCTGAGGTATTTCCGCTATTGATACTTTTATAAAGTCCTCCGTCATTCCCTACAAAAACAGTCGCAGGATTAGTAGCGTCAAAAGCTAATGCATGCTGATCTACGTGCACATTCGGAAAGGTAGATTGCCAGCTATCTGCCCCATTAGTGGTTTTTTGCATACTAAAACCTACATGATACACCTCATCTGGATTTTGAGGATTTATAAACAAACCTCCAAACCACCAATGAAAACCAACATTTGTAAGCTGACTCGAATTCTTAGTGATCCAAGAATCACCTCCATTTTCTGTTTTATAAATCCCTTGAATGCTTCCTGATGCATCCGCATACGAAGCATATAGAATTTCTGGATTAGATTGTGATATATCAATACTAATACGCCCTTTTAAATTCCCTGCTGTTGGGAGTCCGTTGGTTAAAATAGACCAAGTCTCTCCCCCATCTGTAGATCTATAAATATTAGAAGCATCTCCACCATACGTTCTATTTTCTGGGGTACGTTCTCGTTGCCAAGAAGCGGCATACACAATATCAGGATTTGTAGGGTGTATGGACATATCAATAACACCCGTATTCTCTGCTACGAATAGCACTTGATTCCAAGTTGCCCCTCCATCAGTGGTTTTATAAATGCCGCGATTAGCATCATTTCTAAAAAGAGGTCCCATCGCGCCTACCATAATGATATCTGGGTCTGAAGGATGGATAAGTACTTTACCGATACTTCCTACTTCTTCGAGTCCTATATTCTCCCATGTCATTCCTCCGTTTTCAGATATATACACCCCGTCGCCATCATACGCTAGTGAACCTCCACCTGCATTTGGCTCTCCTGTCCCTACAACAATAATATCTGAGTTACTTTCTGAAACAGCAATATCCCCTATAGCAAGCATGGGTTGATCATCAAAAATAGGTTGCCATGTATTTCCTGAATCGGTAGATTTGAATATCCCACCAGAAGCCGCGCCGACATACACGGTGTTTTCTGTGCCTGACACCATCTCTATATCAGTGATACGTCCCCCTATATTCAATGGCCCTGCAAATTCAAAAAGATTGGCTTGACTTCGTGTATTTTGCAAATGCTCTTTTCTCCAAGAGGCCGCTTTTCGTTGTGCATTGGGCCTTATTTCTCCTGTAGGATAGGCGCGTTGCATAAACATATAATCAGTAGGAAGCTTTTCAGCTATACTTGTCTTGTTTTCCGTAGGCTTTTCAACACAAGAAAAAAAAGTAACGAATGTTAATACTGAGAGGAATATGAGATTTTTCATGGGAATTATTTTAATAGTCTAACCTAAAGATACTTGAAAAATAAGTGAAAGAAACGCATTTAACCAAAGGAAGTGCATCTAAATCTTGCAAAATTTACAAACAAAGGTACTATAGACATTAAAATAGGTAATGTATGAGCATGATGAAACGAACAGTTTGTTTCAAAAAAAAGGAGCAACTCCCTTTAGAGTTACTCCTTTGTCATATAATACCTACGCTCAATTAAGCATGAAAGTAGCGTTCGTTTATGATTTTCCCATCTTTCCAAATCGTACGGTTTACTTGTTCAAACCTATGAGCCACACCGTCATTGGTTGTAAACTCCATTACTGCTTCATAATAGGATGTATTTCCTTTTACAGCAACGTTTTTCATTTCGTAGCCCCCAAAGTCAGTTACAGTAGCCAATAATCCCTTTTCTGCCTGAATAGCTGTTTGCTTTCCTACCTTAGGCTCGTTATTCGCTTCTTGTAAGATAACATCCTCTGCTAAGTATTTATCCATAGCTTCTAGAAATTGACCTTTTCCTAGTAATTCCTTAAGGTCTAACAGTGCATTCTCGATTTGATTTTCCATTTTGTAAAGTTGATTTATGTTATTTTTTATCTGCCCATTGAGTCGGCAAATAAAAAATCACTTACATGCGTTATGATGTCAATAAAGACATAAAACATGTCAATTTTACTAAAATGAAGAAATTTTAATCAGAAAGACTAAAACGGTATACGATTTTACCGATTTGTTTAGAAGGTGCTTTCGAATCTGCATTAAACTTTGTGGCGAGCGCCGCAGCTTTTGCAGGATCTAATAAACATTTTGTGTTATTTGTAGTGCCTCGTACGCCTGGCACCGCTTTGATTACTTTCCCAGTGCGATCTACTTCTATACTCACCACAACAATCCCAGCCTCATTACATTCCTGCACGCGTTTTGGTTTTCCTAAAGCCTTACGACCTCCTAGTTGGTAATTACCATCCCCATCTAGTCCTTTTCCTGTTCCGTAGTAACTCGATGCATT
>CAYGQJ010000142.1:0-9486 GCA_964351845.1 uncultured Flavobacteriaceae bacterium
TATGCCAACAATTTCACAATTAGTACGAAAAGGAAGAGCCAAAATAACCAAGAAGAGTAAATCGGCTGCTTTAGATTCGTGTCCACAACGCCGCGGCGTATGTACTCGTGTTTACACGACTACACCTAAGAAACCAAACTCGGCAATGCGTAAAGTAGCGCGTGTCCGTCTTACAAATGGTAAAGAGGTGAATGCATACATCGGAGGGGAAGGTCATAATCTTCAGGAGCACTCGATAGTATTGGTTAGAGGTGGAAGGGTAAAAGATTTGCCAGGAGTTAGATATCACATTGTACGTGGAGCTTTAGACACCGCAGGTGTTGCAGGAAGACTACAATCGAGATCTAAATATGGTGCAAAACGCCCTAAAAAGTAAATCATCAACACTTTTAAAGAGAAGAAATGAGAAAAAGACAGGCCAAAAAGAGACCACTTTTACCAGATCCACGCTTTAACGATCAGTTAGTAACTCGATTCGTTAACATGATGATGTGGGATGGAAAAAAATCGGTAGCCTTTAAAGTTTTTTACGATGCAATTGATATCGTAGAAGAAAAGAAAACAGACGACGAGAAATCTGCATTAGAAATGTGGAAAGATGCATTATCTAACGTAATGCCACACGTAGAAGTACGTAGCCGTCGAGTAGGAGGGGCAACCTTCCAAATTCCAATGCAAATCCGTCCAGATCGTAAGATCTCAACAGCTATGAAGTGGTTGATCGGATATGCAAGAAAAAGAAACGAAAAGTCAATGGCTTCTAAACTTGCTGCAGAAATTCTTGCTGCTGCAAAAGAAGAAGGTGCTGCAGTTAAAAAGCGTACAGATACGCACAAAATGGCTGAAGCAAACAAAGCATTCTCACACTTTAGATTCTAAGAAATGGCAAGAAATTTAAAATTCACTAGAAATATAGGTATTGCTGCTCACATTGATGCAGGAAAAACTACTACTACTGAGCGTATCCTTTACTATACAGGTGTAAGTCACAAAATTGGTGAAGTTCACGATGGTGCTGCTACCATGGACTGGATGGAGCAAGAGCAAGAGCGTGGTATCACGATTACTTCTGCTGCGACAACTTGTGAGTGGGAATTTCCAATTGAAAATGGACAGCCTACTGACGAAACAAAAGGATATCATTTTAATATTATAGATACTCCAGGTCACGTTGATTTTACCGTTGAGGTAAATCGTTCTTTACGTGTGCTTGATGGGTTGGTTTTCTTATTTAGTGCAGTTGATGGTGTTGAGCCACAATCTGAAACGAACTGGAGACTAGCTGATAATTACAAAGTACCACGTATTGGTTTTGTAAATAAAATGGACCGTCAAGGGTCTAACTTCCTTGAAGTTTGTCAACAAGTAAAAGATATGTTAGGTTCTAATGCAGTGCCTATCGTATTAAATATTGGTGACGAAGAAGATTTCAAAGGAATCGTAGACTTAGTAAAAAACCGTGCTATTGTATGGCATGAAGAAGGAATGGGATCTACATTTGATGTGATCGATATTCCTGAAGATCTTAAGGAAGAGGCTAAAATGCTTCGTGGTAAACTTATTGAAGAAGTTGCTGCGTATGATGAAGACTTACTTGAGAAATACATGGAGGATGAAGAGTCTATCACAGAAGAAGAGGTGCATGCTGCGCTTCGTGCTGCTGTAATGGATATGTCTATCATTCCTATGATTTGCGGATCTGCATTTAAAAATAAAGGTGTTCAATTCTTACTTGATGCTGTATGTCGTTACTTACCTTCTCCAACGGATAAGGAAGGTATCGTAGGTGTAAACCCAGATACAGAAGAAGAAGAATTACGTAAGCCAGATGTAAAGGAGCCATTTGCGGCTTTAGCGTTTAAAATTGCTACAGATCCTTTTGTAGGTCGTTTAGCATTCTTTAGAGCGTATTCAGGTCGTCTTGATGCGGGTTCTTATGTGTTAAATAACCGTTCTGGTAAGAAAGAACGTATCTCTCGTATCTATCAAATGCATGCTAACAAGCAAAAAGCAATTGATTATATAGAGGCTGGAGATATTGGAGCTGCTGTTGGATTTAAATCTATCAAAACAGGAGATACGCTTACAGACGAAAAGCATCCTATAGTACTTGAATCTATGGACTTCCCAGATCCAGTAATTGGAATTGCGGTAGAGCCTAAGACGAAGGCAGATGTTGATAAATTAGGTATTGGTTTAGCAAAATTAGCTGAAGAAGATCCAACATTTACAGTGCGTTCAGACGAAGCTTCAGGACAGACGATTATTTCTGGAATGGGTGAGCTTCACTTAGACGTAATTGTAGATCGTTTAAAGCGTGAATTTAAAGTAGAAGTAAGCCAAGGTCAGCCTCAGGTTGAGTACAAAGAAGCTATTACTGCAGCAGCAGATCATAGAGAAGTGTACAAAAAGCAATCGGGTGGACGTGGTAAATTTGCTGATATTGTATTTACGATTGAGCCAGCAGACGAAGGTGTCGTTGGACTTCAGTTTGAATCTGTCATCAAAGGTGGTAACGTTCCTAAAGAATTTATCCCTTCTATTGAAAAAGGTTTCAAAATGGCGATGGTAAATGGACCATTAGCAGGATATGAAGTAGATTCTATGAAAGTAACGCTTAAGGACGGATCTTACCACGATGTGGATTCTGATCAATTATCTTTCGAGCTTGCTGCTAAATTAGGATTTAAGAACTCTGCAAAAGCTGCTAAGGCGGTAATTATGGAGCCAATAATGAAGTTAGAAGTGATTACTCCTGAAGAAAACATGGGAGATATCGTAGGAGATTTGAATCGTCGTCGCGGACAAGTAAGTGACATGGGTGATCGTGCTGGAGCAAAAACAGTAAAAGCAACGGTGCCTCTATCAGAAATGTTTGGATATGTAACGACATTAAGAACATTATCTTCTGGACGTGCAACGTCAACAATGGAATTTTCTCACTATGCAGAAACACCTTCTAGTATTTCAGAAGAGGTGATTGCAGCATCTAAAGGAACAAACTAATTACTAAGGATATGAGTCAAAAAATAAGAATCAAATTAAAGTCTTACGACCACAACTTAGTAGATAAGTCTGCTGAGAAAATCGTAAAGACAGTAAAAACGACAGGAGCTGTAGTAACTGGACCAATTCCACTTCCTACGCACAAGAAAATTTTTACAGTACTACGTTCTCCACACGTAAACAAGAAATCTCGTGAGCAGTTTGAGCTTAGCTCTTACAAGCGTTTACTAGATATCTATAGTTCTTCTTCAAAAACGATTGATGCGTTAATGAAGTTAGAGTTACCTAGTGGAGTAGAAGTAGAGATAAAAGTGTGATAGATGGAGTACGCTTTCGCGAAAGCGTACTCATCTCTATAAAATGTCCTGAGCTGCGTGCGAGGGAAAAACGGAAAGAATACATTCAGGGTTGAAGGTATTTAACCCTGTTTTTTTGAGTAGAATTTTTAATAATTAATTATATATAAATATGTCTGGGTTAATCGGAAAAAAAGTAGGTATGACCAGCATCTTTGACGAAAATGGTAAGAATATGCCATGTACAGTCTTAGAGGTAGGTCCCTGCGTAGTTACCCAAGTCAGAACCACAGAAACTGACGGGTATGAAGCCCTTCAACTTGGTTTCGATGACGCAAAAAAGGCAAACAAAGCTGCTAGCGGTCACGCTAAAAAAGCAGGTACGGTTGCAAAACGCAAAGTTGTCGAGTTTCAAGGATTTGAAGGAGAGTTTAAATTAGGAGATACACTTACGGTAGATCACTTTGAAGAAGGTGAATTTGTAGATGTATCAGGAACATCAAAAGGAAAAGGTTTCCAAGGAGTTGTTAAGCGTCACGGTTTTGCCGGAGTTGGACAAGCAACCCACGGTCAACACAACCGTTTGAGAGCGCCAGGTTCTATTGGAGCTGCATCGTATCCTGCACGTGTATTCAAAGGAATGCGTATGGCAGGTCGTATGGGAGGTGACCAAGTGAAAGTTCAAAATTTAAGAGTTTTAAAAGTAGTAGCAGATAAAAATCTACTTGTTGTAAAAGGATGTGTTCCTGGTCACAAAAACGCTTATGTAACCATTCAGAAATAATGAAAGTAGCAGTTGTAGATATTAAAGGAAAAGAAACAGGGAGAGAGGCAAACCTTTCTGATGCTGTTTTTGCTATTGAGCCTAATAATCATGCTGTATACTTAGACGTTAAGCAATATCTTGCTAACCAACGTCAAGGAACTCATAAGGCAAAAGAGAGAGCTGAAATTTCAGGGTCTACTCGTAAGATAAAAAAACAAAAAGGAACTGGTACAGCTCGTGCGGGTAGTATCAAGTCTGGTGTTTTTAAAGGAGGAGGAAGAATGTTTGGTCCAAGACCAAGAAACTATTCCTTCAAACTAAACAAAGGAATGAAAAGATTAGCACGTCGTTCAGCACTTTCTTTAAAGGCTAATGATAAAGCTATTATGGTTGTAGAAGACTTTAATTTTGAATCTCCAAAAACGAAAGATTTTATAAATGTTCTTAAAGCTTTAGGGCTTGAGAATAAAAAATCATTGATAGTGTTGGGAGAGTCAAATAATAATGTATATTTGTCGTCACGCAATTTAAAGAGCTCTGAAGTTATAACTAATTCAGAATTAAGTACTTACAAGATTATGAATGCTAATAATGTTGTATTGCTTGAAGGTTCTTTAGAAGGTATTGAGACAAACTTAGCAAAATAAGACGTCATGAGTATTTTAATAAAACCTGTTATTACGGAAAAAGCTACGATGGATAGTGAGGTTAATAATCGCTATACTTTCGAAGTAAGTATGAGAACAAATAAGGTTGAAATTAAGAAAGCAGTTGAGTCTGCTTATGGCGTTTCAGTTGAAAAAGTTCGAACAATGAATGTCCGTCCTGATCGCAAATCTCGTTATACGAAATCTGGGGTCATTACTGGTAAAACAAATGCAATTAAAAAAGCAATTGTACAGTTGGCGGAAGGTGATACAATAGATTTTTATAACAACATTTAATGTAAAAAAATGTCAGTAAGAAAATTAAAACCTATCACTCCAGGGCAGCGATTTAGAGTTGTAAATGGTTTCGACCAGATTACAACTGACAAGCCGGAAAAGAGCCTATTGGTTCCGAAAAAACGCTCAGGAGGTAGAAACAACACGGGAAAAATGACCATACGCCAAGTTGGTGGGGGTCATAAACAAAGGTACCGTATTATTGATTTTAAGCGTAACAAGGAAGGAGTTCCTGCTACCGTGGCTTCAATTCAATACGATCCAAACAGAACAGCATTTATCGCATTACTTCATTACCAAGATGGTGAGAAGCGTTATGTGATTGCTCAAAACGGTCTTCAAGTAGGTCAAAACCTAGTATCTGGTCCAGATGTGGCTCCAGAAATAGGGAATGCAATGCCGCTTTCAGATATTCCATTAGGAACGATCATCTCTTGTATTGAGTTGCGTCCAGGTCAAGGAGCTGTTATGGCTCGTAGTGCTGGTGCGTTTGCTCAGTTAATGGCACGTGATGGAAAGTTTGCTACAGTTAAATTACCATCAGGAGAAACAAGATTGATTCTTCTTACGTGTATGGCAACTATAGGCGCTGTATCTAATAGTGATCATCAGCTTTTAGTATCTGGTAAAGCAGGTAGAAGCCGTTGGTTAGGAAGAAGACCTCGTGTGCGTCCAGTGGTGATGAACCCTGTCGATCACCCAATGGGAGGTGGAGAAGGTAAATCTTCTGGAGGACATCCTCGTAATAGAAACGGTGTGCCTGCAAAAGGATACAGAACACGTTCTAAGACGAAGTCGAGTAATAAATATATTGTAGAACGTAGAAAGAAATAATAAGATATGGCACGTTCATTAAAAAAAGGACCTTACGTTCACTATAAGTTAGAAAAGAAAGTTGCTGCAAACGTTGAAGGCAATAAAAAGACTGTTATTAAAACATGGTCTAGGGCTTCAATGATTACTCCAGATTTTGTGGGGCAAACAATAGCAGTACATAATGGTCGCCAATTTGTTCCAGTATACGTTACTGAAAACATGGTAGGGCATAAATTAGGAGAATTTTCACCAACACGTTCTTATAGAGGACACGGTGGTGCAAAAAATAAAGGTAAAAAATAATTGAAGTCATGGGAGTTCGTAAAAGAGAATCAGCAGAAGCGCGCAAGGCAGCTAATAAGCAAATTGCTTTCGCGAAATTGAATAACTGCCCGACTTCACCTAGAAAAATGCGTTTAGTAGCAGATATGATACGTGGCGCAAAGGTGGAGAGAGCACTTCAATTGCTAAAGTTTAGTAACAAGGAAGCATCTCGTAAAGTTGAGAAACTAGTTCTTTCTGCCATTGCAAATTGGGAGGCTAAGAATGCAGAGGCAAGTTTAGAGGATGCAGACCTTTTTATTAAGGAGATTAAAGTGGATAGTGGAGCGATGTTGAAAAGACTTCGTCCAGCACCACAAGGTCGCGCACACAGAATAAGAAAACGTAGCAATCACGTAACAGTCGTGCTTGGTGCAAACGATAACACACAAAGCAATTAATTAGATGGGACAGAAGACAAATCCAATCGGAAATCGCCTAGGAATTATCAGAGGATGGGAATCTAACTGGTACGGTGGTAACGACTACGGTGATAAACTTGCCGAAGACGATAAGATTAGACGTTATATTCACGCTCGTTTAAGTAAAGCTAGTGTGTCACGTGTAATTATTGAGCGTACACTTAAACTTGTAACCGTTACTATCACTACAGCTAGACCTGGTATTATTATTGGGAAAGGTGGACAAGAGGTAGACAAGTTAAAAGAGGAGCTTAAGAAGATTACTGAAAAAGAAGTACAAATTAATATCCACGAAATCAAACGACCAGAACTTGATGCGTTCTTGGTAGGATCTAGTGTTGCTCGTCAGATCGAAAGTCGTATCTCTTTCCGTCGTGCAATCAAGATGGCAATTGCGGCTGCAATGCGTATGAATGCAGAGGGTATTAAAATCCAAATTTCTGGACGTTTGAATGGTGCTGAAATGGCGCGTTCTGAGTCTTATAAAGATGGACGTATTCCTTTATCAACATTTAGAGCCGACATAGATTATGCTTTAGTTGAAGCTCATACTACTTATGGTAGATTGGGAATTAAAGTATGGATTATGAAAGGCGAAGTATATGGCAAAAGAGAACTTTCTCCGTTAGTTGGTTTACAAAAGAAATCAGGTAAAGGTGGTTCGGGTAAAGATAACCGCGGATCTCGCCGTAGAAAGTAATTTTTTAAAAGAACAAGAAAATGTTACAGCCTAAAAAAACAAAATTCCGCAAGCAGCAGAAGGGTCGTATGAAAGGTCTCTCTCAGAGAGGGCACATGCTTTCAAATGGAACTTTTGGAATTAAGTCGACAGACTCTAGTTTCATTACTGCTAGACAAATAGAAGCCGCTCGTATTGCAGCAACACGTTATATGAAAAGAGAAGGTCAGTTATGGATCAAAATCTTTCCAGATAAGCCTATTACCAAGAAACCTCTTGAGGTACGTATGGGTAAAGGTAAAGGTGCTGTAGAATATTGGGCAGCTGTAGTAAAACCAGGACGTATATTATTTGAAGTAGGTGGAGTGCCTGAGCCAGTGGCTAAAGAAGCACTTAGACTTGCAGCTCAAAAACTTCCTGTGAGAACAAAATATATTGTAGCTAGAGACTTTTCAGCTGAATAAATTATAAGATAATGAAACAATCAGAAGTAAAAGGATTATCTGTAGCAGAATTACAAGAAGAACTTGGAAAAGCTAAAAGATCTTATTCAGATCTTAAAATGGCACACACAATTTCTCCGTTAGAAAATCCTATTCAATTGCGTGGTTTAAGACGTACAGTCGCAAGAATAGCAACTGAATTAACTAAAAGAGAACAATAACGCTGCTTAAGATGGAAAAAAGAAATTTAAGAAAAGAGCGTATAGGTGTAGTTACTAGTAACAAGATGCAAAAATCAATAGTTGTGTCTGAAGTTAAAAAAGTAAAACACCCTATGTATGGAAAATTCGTTTTAAAAACGAAAAAATACGTAGCACACGACGAAACAAACGACTGCAACGAAGGAGATACAGTTAGGATTATGGAAACTCGTCCTATGAGTAAATCTAAATGTTGGAGATTAGTAGAAATCATTGAAAGAGCTAAGTAATGTTACAGCAAGAATCAAGATTAAAAGTAGCAGATAACACAGGAGCAAAAGAAGTTTTGACTATCCGTGTGTTAGGAGGTACTAAGAGAAGATATGCTTCTGTAGGGGATAAAATTGTAGTATCTGTAAAAGATGCTACACCTAACGGTCAAGTTAAAAAAGGAGCCGTGTCTACAGCAGTAGTTGTGCGTACTAAGAAAGAAGTACGTCGTCCAGATGGATCATATATTCGTTTTGACGATAATGCTTGTGTTCTTTTAAACGCTCAAGGTGAAATGCGAGGAACTCGTGTTTTTGGACCAGTAGCGAGAGAACTTCGTGATAAACAATTCATGAAGATTGTATCATTAGCACCTGAAGTGCTTTAATACATAAAGAGATGGCAAAACTTAAAATTAAATCTGGAGATACCGTTCGTGTTACGGCTGGAGCCCAAAAGGGAAAAGAAGGTAAAGTAACCAAGGTGTTTGTCGATAAGAATAAAGTTATCGTAGAGGGTATAAACATGGTGAAAAAACATGAAAAGCCTAGTGCTGCAAATCCTCAGGGTGGTATTAAAGAAAAAGAAGCACCCCTTCAAATTTCTAATGTGTCTTTAATAGACCAAAACGGTAAAGCTACACGTGTAGGTTTCCGTATGGAAGGAGATAAGAAGGTTCGTTTCGCTAAAACAACAAACGAAATCATATAGTCATGGGATACGTACCAAGATTAAAACAAGAGTTTAAAGACCGAATAACGGCTTCTCTTACAGAAGAATTTGGCTATAAGAATATAATGCAAGTTCCTAAACTGAATAAGATCATTGTATCTAGAGGTGTTGGAGCTGCTGTTGCTGATAAAAAATTGGTAGAAAATGCAGTAGAAGAAATTACCCTAATTACTGGGCAAAGAGCTGTTGCTACAATTTCTAAGAAAGACGTTGCTTCGTTTAAGTTACGTAAAGGAATGCCAATTGGAACTAAAGTTACTTTACGCGGTGAACGCATGTATGAATTTCTTGATAGATTGATTACATCTGCACTTCCTCGAGTAAGAGACTTTGGAGGAATAAATGCTACTGGATTTGATGGTAGAGGTAATTACAGTATGGGAATTACTGAGCAAATTATCTTTCCAGAAATCAATATCGATAGAATTAAGAAGATTGAAGGAATGAATATTACCTTTGAAACTTCTGCATCTACCGATAAAGAAGCAAAATCATTGTTAACAGAACTAGGTTTACCTTTCAAAAAGAACTAATTATGGCTAAAGAATCAATGAAAGCCCGTGAGGTGAAAAGAGCAAAAACAGTAGCTAA
>CAYGQJ010000143.1:0-1733 GCA_964351845.1 uncultured Flavobacteriaceae bacterium
TCGAGCGCAGTCGAGACCTTTTACATAAAACGCAGTTGGGGCTAAATGATCTCTCGACTGCGCTCGAGGTGACATAGTCGTTTTAATGTTAGTAACGCTTTGAGCATGTAATTAAAAATGACTAAAAACGTGAAGGTTATGTTTTTTGTGGTATTTTGGGGGCTGATATGAAGTAGTTTCCAAAACATTTAACCAAAACTAAATATGAGTGAATTTGACCAATTCTCTGAATTAAAAACCGAGCCAAATATTGGAAAACGAATTTTAGCTGGATTTGTAGACTATCTGATTATTTATGTCTTCTTTTTTATCTATATCTATGCTTTTGGAGAACCAAATGATGAAGGTGGTTATTCTGTTAACGGATTACCAGCACTCGTTCCAATAATATTTTGGGGAATTATGACTATTGGACTTGAAATAGGACTCGGAGCAACACTCGGAAATTCACTCGCAGGATTAAAAGCAATTCCTTTGAGCGGAACAAACCGAAAACTGACTTTTGGAGAATCTTTTAAGAGACATTTACTTGACCCAATTGATATGTTCCTTTTTGGATTTGTCGGAATTGTTACGATTAAAAATACAGAAAAAAACCAACGAGTTGGAGACCTATGGGCAAAAACTATTGTTATCCCAATGAAATCTCTAGAAGAAAATAGTATTAAATAACCAACACGAAAAACGTGTGATAGTAATATATATGAAAACAGCAAAAATCATTTCTAGCCGCTTTTTTTTTTAGAATATTTAGAAAGTCTAAATTTTTAAAAGTAAAATAATTATTTAATGAAATTATTTGTTATTCTATTTTCGTCACTAATTTTATTCGGCTGTACCAATGATAAAACATCGAATAATGGAACTGACCCTAACGTCGAAATTCAACTTCGCAATATAAAAGGAGATTTCAATATATTTTATGGTGACGATTCTTTTTATAGTGTTGAAGCACAAAAATTAAATGCAAAAGGCATACAATTTATAAAGAAGAATGAAATTAGAGAAGCCGAACAAAGCTTCATATCTGCATATCGAAAAGAACCTAAAAACCCAACAATTTTAAACAATTTAGGAACTGTTTATAGAGAAATAGGGACGGAAAAAATGGCTATAAGATATTTCAATGATGCATTGACCGCCTCTGATTCTACTTACTTTAATGCAGCCTATAATTTAGGAGTTTCTTATTACAATATTCAAGACTATGCTAAGAGCGAAAGAATTCTAAATTATGTAATCTTAAAAACAACAAATAGTTTTAGAACAACTTTAGCCGAATTTACATTAGCAAAAGTTTTTGTCAGCCAACATAGATGTGACAAGGCAAAAGAACTTTATCTTAAAATTGAAGTGGCTTTAAATAAGTACTCCGAATTGGATGAAAAGGTGAAAATATTACAGAATAATATAGCCAACTGCACACAACACCAGTAACCATTGCACACCTCCATAATTCTAGTAAAAATGACCTATTCTACCCCTCTCTCTAATGTTTTTTATACCATCGGATATCGAAAATTGATTTTAAAACTGTTGAATAATTTTTCTTAATCAATAACAACACCTTTTATACAATACAGAATTCCTTGTTAGTTCTCAGCTAATCTGAGTACGAAAAAATTTCACAAAGCTCAATCCACAATCTCCATTTTCTTCAGTAAGAAACTGGCATTCATATTTTGGCAGATCCCTTCTTTGAAGGTGTAGTCAAAATAGAGTTCGTCATCTTC
>CAYGQJ010000143.1:1833-7451 GCA_964351845.1 uncultured Flavobacteriaceae bacterium
GTCAGACTATCTGTCGTTCGCATACTGGTGATGAGTTTGATCGGTGTATAGCTTGTTTTTTGCGCACACACCGGCAATCCTATATTCCCCATGACAATTTGTAAAGCAACGGTACGCAAAAAGGTACTTTTCCCTGCCATGTTTGCGCCGGTGATGATAAAGAACTGTTCGGTGTCTATGGTGACATCGTTCAACACTGCTTTTGCGGGATCTAATAAAGGATGTGCGGTTTGGGTGGCTTCGAGTGTCACTTGCGTATCTGTAATCTCAGGATAGTGGTGTCGTGGATGGTTAAAATCATAATTCCCTAAACTATTGTAGGCATCAAAAAAAGCAATGATTTCAAACCAAATAGCGACATCATCTTTATGCGCTTTAATCCATGTTTCTATATTTGCCACCACTAATAAATCTCTTAGAAAAAACCCATTGGCGATAATCCCTACGAGGATATTATTGCGTTGATCAAAGGCATCCAAATGCCGAGAGAACGTACGTAACACACCCGATGCTTTTTGAGACGTATTGATGATGTTTTCTCTTTTCGCCTTGAGCAAATCACTTTCAAAAGATTGCGCTTCTATCTTGGCTAATAATTTATAATACTGATCAAAGGTGCTTTGAATCTTCCCTACATAGGTCGCAAGGCTATTGATTTTTTTGACAAACCTACCTATAATGATCAATCCTAATACAAACCATCCTATGACCAAACCGCCGTGAATAAATCCTAAAAAGTACAAGAGTAAAGCGGCTAGTGAAAGCCCCGAAAAAATCCGGGTTCCTATTTTTGTGCCTTTAGGAATAAAAGGAACGTAGGCTTGTAACCAATCGGCTACCGTGGTGGCGGGGACTTCTGTTTTGACCAAAGACGCAATACCCGAAAATTGCTGTCTCCACTCCGGCAGTGTGCTCAATTCTTGTATGGCTTTTTGCTTGGCTGGAATATCCGTAATCTCATTGGCTTTTACCATATCGGCAAGTACTTCTGCCCCACTCTCTAATGCCGTTCTATTGAGGTATTGAAAAAAAGAACCTCGCCCAAAAAGATCAATATCCTGACTGTAAAAATGATCCGGATCATGATATTCCTTGCCAGTAGGCAAGTCATAAAAGTCACGATCGAGCACTTTTAATTCGGTTTCATTAATGGCAACAAGTGCTTTTAAAAGATCGCGTTCGTAGACTAATTTGCCATGACGTACGACTAGAAAAACAAACAGCGCTAGCTCAGCCAATAAAACGCCAGCCATCACTTTCCAATGCCCGAATGTACCATATATGCTTCCTATAATTCCTAAAAACAAGATCAAACGTAGCATGCTTGAGAAATTTAATTTCTTCTTCATGACAGCAAGTGCTTCTTGATGCGTTGTTTTTTGATCTGTATAAAATTGAGATGGGTTATTCATGAAATTTTTGAGGGCATTTATTAGTTAGGCGTCTATCTATTCGATGTAAAAGGCTATAGATTTTCTAATTCGGCGCGAAGTTTTTTTGTCATTTTACTCACCACAAGATCATACGAGTGATCGATGAGCTCCGTGATTAATTGGGGAGGTAATTCTTGTAAGATAAGCGTATTCCAATGAAGTTTATTCATATGAAAAGCACCTGTAATACTCCCGTCGTATTCTTCTCTTAAAGTAACAGAGCGTTCTGGGTCACATTTTGCATTAATCGCAGCGGGGATACGTTCGAGACCACTTAACAAAAACATCTTTCCCATCACTTTAAACACAAGTGTTTTCTCATCAAAAGGAAACTCTTCAGTCACTCCTTTTTTTGCGATACAATAGTTCCGTACATCTTCAATATGCATACCTTCTTATTTAAAGTTTTACCTTTTAATTTTATACCCGATAATGGGTTTATCATCTGCATAGATGATAAGAGATTGCGCTTTTGTTTTCACAGCAATCGTACATGCTAGCGTATTATTTTCTATGGTAAAATCCGTTTTTATTTTTTCCGAATTATCTACCGTATAACTCACATTTTCTGCAGAAATGCCTTCTAACGAAAATACAATTCCTTTTGCTAATAATTTTGTTTTTAGAATCCCATCTTGGGGGCTTACGTTGGCTACGGTAAGGCGTTTGCGAATGACTAAAGGCTGCTGACTAAAGGCTTCTCTTGACAAGGTAAAATTCACATACGCATCATCAAACACTTCGGGATAATGATTTTTTAAAAATAAAGGCGCTGGAGTGTCAAAATAATAATACGAAGGAGATTTAATAAACTTTTCTTGATAACGACCGGCACCCCAAGTAGGGTCTAACAATATGGATCTATTATCAATAATAGCGACCATCCACATGTGGTTTTTATTAAAATCACGCCCTATATCAGCTGGTCTCGTCTTGGTGTCTCCTCGCACCACGTAGGCTTGTATGCCTAATAATTCGCATAGGCGTTCTAGCGTTAACGCATAGCCTTCACAAACGGCGACTCCTTGCTGTAGGGTTCTATCAATAATGGCTTCTCTGGTTTCGGCCATTTTTTCATTGCGTTCTTCCAAAATACGGTACTGAAACTGATACGTATAATACTCCTGAGGGTCATACGCCACATTATGGATCAACCACGAATAGGCGGCTCTGAGTTGTTCTTTGGGGTTGGTAAAATCTTTTTTTATTTTTTTAGCAAGGGCTGCTGCCGTGGCATACTTCTTCGGATAAAAAGAGACCGTCGCATCTACGTTTTCATAGTCCTGACTAATGCCAGCTATCGGCATACAAAGGCCTATTAAAAGGCAGATACACATGCGGATGTTGCGGATGTTATGTGGTGATAATGATGGCATCGGCGAGTTCGTTTGGGGTGGGTTTTTCAAACCAGGTTTCCATAAATTCTATATCGGTTTCGGATACTTCAAATTGAAACGTGGCTCCTTTTTCTTGATTTCGTTGCTTCACACGTTGCTTTCGTGTCTCTAAAGGGATGTCTAAAAAATGTAATTGGAAAGGGATGTTATACGCTTTCGCGAAAGCGTAAAAACGGGCCCTCCGCGCTGTTTTGGCAAATCCAAGGTCTAGAATCGCTGGAGTCCCTGCCGCTGCGAGCTGCACCACAAGGGATTGAATCATGGTATCACTGCGATGAATGCGTTCCAAAAACCAATCCACGCCATCTTCTGAGGTTTTATCGTCTAAAAACAGCGTTTTATTCCAATGATCGATCGAAAAAATAACGCCTTGCTCCTGCTCTTTTAAGGAGAGTGCGTAAGTGGTTTTACCAGCGCCTGTATTGCCAAGAATAAGATGTATCATTAGGCATTGAGTTTGGGTGTTTCTTCGGGTGCACTTATTTTTAACGCATCATAATTGAGTTGCCAGCCTATGGTTTCTACCAATTTCTGAATCAGAATAATGGTATCTAGTGCTTGCCGAGAGGCTTCTTTATACAATCCGCTAGACGGGATTTTATCAACAATATGTTGTTTTGCTTCTTTATTGATTTCGGTAAGATCAGTGCTTGTAATGGGATTTGCCCACCCGTCTTTTTTGTCGTAGAATTTAAAATCGGTTTCTATGGATAGTAATTCTGGCGATGGGAAATCGTATAGTGTAATGGTTTTTGTCTCCTCATTTGCTTCCATCTTAATTTTGGTAAGATCAAATCCTATATGTGCTTTGGCATCAATGAGGACTAGGGCTTTTTTGGTACCTAATAATTTCTGAATCCATCGGTCTTTAAGGCTTTCATAATGGTAAATTTCGGCAAAATCACCTTCAACGGTAATGAATTTACACACAGAACGGATGCGCTCCATCAACACCATAGACTGTGTGTGGACCTTGGCTTTGTTGCCTCTTCTGGCAAAGCGTCCGTATAAAAAATAGGCCGCAACAGCGCCTATCGCTAGTCCTAAAAATAAAAACTCCATGGTGTAAATATACTAAATCCCCCTCTGTCCTATCGGACATCTCCCCCAAAGGGAGAGAATGATGAAATGTTGTTAAAAATTCATCTCTTTTATTGAAAAACGAATTAGAAAAAAAGCGTTTGGGCTTTGTTGGGTGCTGGAAATTGGAAATTGGAAGCGCAAAGCAAGGCGATTGAGTGATTTTGTTTCGCCGAAAGGCAGAAAGAAAATAGTATCGAAATCCCGAGTGAAGAATGCTGGATGCTGGATGCTGGATGCTGGAAGCGTGAAGTTTGAAGTTTGAAGTTTCTTTTGAGATTTGAAATTTTGATAGAAAAAATTTACAAATCCCCTAGATGCGTATACTTAAAGCCTTTTTCATATTTTAATCCGTACCCAAGCATTCTATCAAATGCTGCATGGGCAAAAAGGATAGCGCCTAAAAGTGTTAGGATATCATTTTGAAGATAGACACCTAACAGATATAGTCCTATCGCGAGGCCTTTATGATGAAAAAGATTGTATAAAAAAGCGCCTACTTTATTTCCAAAAGCATAACCTATCATCCCAATATCGGGCGTGAGTAACAATACTAAAAACCACCACCACGCAAATGGAAGTAAACTAAACAAATAGATACCGAATCCAAACTGAGCCAGTTCTTCTAATTTGAGGGTTATTTTCATGATTGTTCTTTTCTATTTTATCACAATAGTTTTCGCCCACAGATCTCCTATTCTTTGGTGTCTTTCTGTGTTTTTGATCACGACAACACCTACAAATCCAAAAAAGAACATATCTGCGAGATCTAAAAGATGTCTTTTAAAAGATTCTAAAAAGTTTAATTTTCTATATTGACCGTTCATAGGGATTGCTTTAAGACCAAGTATCAGGTTTCCTATCGTTGCGCCTGCTGTAATTTCTATGCCTACAGTCATAAGCAGCCAAAAAGCTATTGGAATTAATAAAAATGCATCATTCAATTCATTACTATTAAAATTTACTTGAACCCTAAGTAGTATGATAGTAAAAAAAGAAAGCGCATGTATAATAGCATAATCAATAAAGCCTGCGGCAATACGTCTTCCTATATATGGACTGGTTTCGATATACACCCAAATACTTTTTTAAGATTCTATTTTATACAAAACCGGCTTACTTGGTGTGGCATCATTTTCAAAAGGAGCGATTTGTAAGTTGAGTAAATAAGAGCCATCTTCGATTCTGTGAGGGACGTAAATCATTTCGGTGATGGTGGCATCCATACGGATAGTGCCGTCTACATCCCAAAAAGCTCTGTGCGCTTTTAGTTCGCCTTCATCTTTTTCACGATCAACACTTGGCAAATCAATCAGTAAATGTTTGATGCCTAATCGCCTTAAAAAAATCATCGCACTTTCTTCGATATAAGGCCAATTGGTATGTGCCCAGTTTTTTGTTTTCTTGTTTTCAGTATTCGGAATGGTTCTGATGACTATGGCTTCTGGGCTTTTTCCTTTCAGATCATATTGTAGTTGTTTTTTTGAAATCACAAGATCCTCTCCACGCTTTTCTGGGGCTACGGTAATGACTTCTGTAACAAAAAAGAACTGGGTAAGGTGGGCATTGATACTATGCACTTTTTCTGTGATGTGACCAACGCACTCCGTATGCGTGCCATGTGCATGCGGATTGAAGGTAATGGTATTAAAATTCACATCCCCTCCTTCACTTACCTTGCCGATCCAATCGTCTGATTGTACAGGGA
>CAYGQJ010000143.1:7551-9103 GCA_964351845.1 uncultured Flavobacteriaceae bacterium
TTCACATCCCCTCCTTCACTTACCTTGCCGATCCAATCGTCTGATTGTACAGGGACAATGGTAGGTTTATCAATGTACCAAGCCTCTGGGTTTTGAGTATCACTCAAGGGTATAGAGATGTCTATGGGTTGTGATAAGTTGACAGAAAATGTTTGCTTTTTGTGTGTGATGGTTGCTTTCATGTATATGCTGAACTTGTTACAGGAATTCTTAAAAGGGTTTGATGGCTATACTACTATACGTCTTTAAAGATAGAAAATGTTACACGGTATTGTAGGTACTTTTAGATATAAATTAACACCTACTCTTCCTGCCTTGGAAGGAGTTTTTATAGGTTCCTATCTTTTGGTATAAATCACGAACTCAAATTCAACATAAATAAATCTGCAGCGATACCATCGCTTAAGAACTTCCCTTTTTTGGTCACATACAATCTGTCTTCTTCTAGAAATAGATAATGTACTTGGATATGTGATTGGGCCTGTTGAAGTAAATAGCGTTGCATCTTCTCTCCAAAAAGTGCCTGCACTTCGTTAAGCGAAACCCCTTGTTGCGTTCGCAGTCGGGTCATCACATACTCATTATATTGATCGGTGGGGGTTAACGTTTCTACCGCTTGTGGTAATACATCTTGTTCAATAGACTTTATATATTTGGGGTTATTGCTCACATTCCACGCCCTACGTTTGCCGTCATAACTGTGTGCTCCAGGGCCAATCCCTATATACTTTTTCCCTTCCCAATAAGCGGTATTATTACGCGAAAAAGAACCTGGTTTCCCAAAATTGCTAAACTCATAATTATGATAGCCTTCGGCTTCTAAGCGTTCTACCAAAATAGCGTGATGTGCTTGTGCTACCTCATCTTCTACAGGCGGAATAATGCCCTTTTTTATAAATTTTTCAAGCGCTGTTTTTGGCTCAACGGTCAGTGCATATGCCGATATGTGCGGTACATCTAAAGCAAGGGCTTGTTCGATGTTTTGAACCCATCTGGCAGTGCTCATTTCTGGGATACCATAAATAAGATCTATGGAAATGTTTTGGAACCGCTTTCGCGAAAGCGTAATACACTCCAACGCCTCTGCTGCATTATGCGCCCGATTCATCAGTTTTAAATCTTCCTCAAAAAAGGATTGTACTCCAATACTCAACCGATTCATCAACGAGTTGTGCAACCCCTCAATTTTTGCTTCTGAAAGATCGTCAGGATTGGCTTCTAAGGTGATTTCTGGGGTCTCACTTACCTGATACTGATCATACACCTGTTGAATCAAAAGATTGATTTCTTCCGTTTCTAATACAGAAGGGGTCCCGCCACCAAAATAAATACAATCGACCACCTCATCTTGAAACTCGTCTTTACGTAGTTCAAGTTCCCGAATCAATGCCTGAATCATGGCTTCTTTTTTCCCCATAGAAGTAGAAAAATGGAAGTCACAGTAATGACATGCCTGCTTGCAAAATGGAATGTGAATGTAGATGCTGGACATTACTATTGGGTTAATGGGTTAATGGGTTAATGGGTTAATGGGTTAATGGGTTAATGGGTT
>CAYGQJ010000144.1:0-8834 GCA_964351845.1 uncultured Flavobacteriaceae bacterium
GCGACTTCCGTCGAAATTAAAAGCGCTGTAATCCCGAAGAGCACACAGTTAAAAAGCAGAATGGTCTTCCCAATACTAATCCCCAATTTGTCAAAAATAAAGACTCCGAGTATTTCAGAACCATCTAACACAGAACCGTTACGGATGGCAAGCCCAATACCCGCTCCCAAAAATAACCCACCAAAAATAGCGATGAGGAGTTTGTCTTCGGTGATGATCGGGAAGGTCTCTAAGTTGATAGAAATGGATAGGAGTACAATGGAAATAATAGATTTGATTAAAATCCCTCTTGAAATCGTAAAAGCCCCCATGATAAAAAACGGAATACTGACGACCAAGAGGATGATAGAAATATCGATATGCAATTCGTTACTCAGGAGAATCGCAATCCCGGTCGCGCCTCCGTCTAAGAAACCATTGGGTAATAAAAAGGCTTTTAAACCGATACTCGCTAACACAATCCCAATGATGATTTGGGTGTATTCTTTGATGAATCCTTTGATACTGGTCTTATTCATGGGTTGTTGGTTGCATAGGTTGCTTCTATAAAGATGCAAAAAGGTTTTGTAAAGGTCTATTTAATTTTCCATCTATTTATATTAATAGGTTTTATGTGATGTATAAGGGTTTGTTATGGGAATGAGTAACGGAAATATGTATAAAATAAAGAGTTCTATCTAGCGCGTATCGCTTTAGGGGGCTTGAAAACAGGAGGAAGTGTTTGTGTATTTTATTTTTTTGAATATTTCGTTAAAAAAGGTTTTTTAAAAAGAAAAAGCGTCTTATATTTGCACCCGCATTCAGGGAAATACCTTGATGAGGCACTCAGGAGAATTGGCAGAGTGGTCGAATGCGGCAGTCTTGAAAACTGTTGAGGGTCACACCTCCGGGGGTTCGAATCCCTCATTCTCCGCAAAAGAAACCCGCAACAAAGTTGCGGGTTTTTTGTTTTCAAAAGTGAGCCGAGTTCGCTCGGGTGAACGATTAAAAACAAAAAACCAAACGAGCACAGCTCGTTGTGGGTTTCATGCTTGCCCAGGATTACCTTTTTGAGATCAAGGGATCATGGAACGTACTCCCTTCTTACTTTACATAAAAAGGTTCTTTTATTAAATAAATAAAAAACCCGTTTTGCGAAAAGACAAACAAAACAAGCCCAAAAACCTCAAATTTAGGGTAGATTGTGAGTAGAAAATAGGTTTTTAGTACCCAACGCTTAATTAGTTGATCATAAGCCAACATACCACAAAAAAGATTTCTATTTTTATAAGCCATATTTTTTTTGTGGTTAAATCTAAGTTCCTTTTTGCTGGAACAAAATATCTTAATAACAACAAATGTCAAACAACAACCAAAGAGCCGAATTACAATCCCAAATATGGAAAATAGCAAACGATGTGCGTGGTTCTGTAGACGGGTGGGATTTTAAACACTTTGTATTAGGCACACTATTCTACCGCTTCATAAGTGAGAATTTTACTAATTATATCGAGGCTGGTGATGATAGTATTGATTATGCTAGTTTACCAGATAGTGTCATCACACCAGAGATTAAAGTAGACGCCATTAAAACTAAAGGCTATTTTATCTATCCGAGCCAGTTATTTTTAAACGTGTCTAAAGGAGCAAACGACAACGAAAATCTAAATACAGATCTTGCCGCTATATTCACAGCCATAGAAAGCAGTGCAAACGGTTATCCATCAGAGCAGGATATTAAAGGATTGTTTGCAGATTTTGATACTACTAGTAATAGGCTAGGAAACACCGTAGAAAATAAAAACAGCCGTCTAGCAGCAGTGCTTAAAGGTGTAGAAGGGTTAAAGCTAGAAGGTGAGTTTGAAGATAGTGAGATAGATCTTTTTGGTGATGCATACGAGTTTTTGATCTCTAATTATGCCGCAAACGCTGGTAAGTCTGGAGGTGAGTTCTTTACACCTCAAAGTGTTTCTAAGCTCATTGCGCAACTAGCGATGCACAAGCAAGAAAAGGTCAATAAAATCTATGACCCAGCTGCAGGATCTGGTTCTTTACTCTTACAAGCTAAAAAACACTTTGACAGCCACATCATAGAAGAAGGCTTTTATGGGCAAGAAATCAATCATACCACCTATAATCTTGCGCGTATGAATATGTTTTTGCACAATATCAACTATGATAAGTTTCATATCGTATTAGGTGACACATTGATTAATCCACAATTAGGAGATGAAAAACCCTTTGATGCCATAGTATCTAATCCACCCTACTCTGTAAGATGGAAAGGTAGCGACGACCCTACACTCATTAATGACGACCGTTTTGCTCCTGCAGGTGTATTAGCACCAAAATCTAAAGCTGACTTTGCATTTGTGCTCCATTCTTTAAGCTACCTGTCACCTAAGGGTAGAGCAGCTTTGGTATGCTTTCCTGGCATCTTTTACCGTAGTGGTGCAGAACAGAAAATAAGAAAGTACCTAGTAGATAATAATTATGTAGAAACGATCATTTCACTAGCACCTAATCTGTTTTTTGGAACCTCTATAGCCGTTACTTTATTAGTACTCTCTAAAAGTAAAACCGAAAACAAAACCCAATTTATAGACGCAACAGGTGAGGAATTCTTTAAAAAAGAAACTAATAATAACGTACTACACAAAGATCACGTAGCGAATATCATGCAGCTATTTGATACTAAAGAAGAAGTCCCGCACATAGCTACTACTATTGATAATAGCAAAATAGCCGAAAATGATTACAACCTATCGGTTAGTAGTTATGTAGAAGCTAAAGACACACGTGAAAAGATAGATATCACAGTACTCAATAAAGAAGTAGCTACCACCGTGAAGAAGATAGACCAACTACGTGCCGATATTGATGCGATTGTAAAAGAAATAGAAGGATGAGTCTTGAAAGAAATTCAGTTGTTGCGTTTTGTGCAACAACTTACTAAAATGGTAACAGCTATAAACGAAAAACAAAGCCGTAAAAAATGAGCGAGTTAGAAAAATTATTGGAAGGTGTTGAAGTGGAGTGGACTACTCTTGGAGATATCGCTACTTTTAGACGTGGATCTTTCCCTCAGCCTTATGGAAGAAAAGAGTGGTATGATGGTGAAGGCGCAATGCCTTTTGTACAAGTCGTTGATGTTGGTTTTGATTTAAAACTCGTCAAGGATACAAAAAATAAAATTTCTAAAGTTGCTCAAAAGAAAAGTGTATTTGTCCATAAAGGAACTGTGCTTGTAACCCTACAAGGTAGTATAGGTCGAGTGGCAATCACACAGTATGACGCTTATGTTGATAGGACTATTGCCATTTTTCAAAGTTTCAAGATAGATATATTTTTAAAGTACTTTGTGTATCATCTTGAAATGAAATTTAGCATTGAGAAAGAAAAAGCTCGTGGTAACATTATTAAAACAATAACCAAAGCAGATTTTGAAAAATTTGAAATCCCAATCCCATGTCCAGATAACCCAGAGAAATCATTAGCAATACAAAAAGAAATAGTTCGCATACTAGACACCTTTACAGAGCTTACTACAGAACTTACTACAGAACTTACTACAGAACTTACTACACGTAAAAAGCAATATAGTTATCATGAAGAAAAACTGCTGTTTAAAAATAATTATAAAACAGTTACGATTGATAAAATTTGCAATGTCAATCAAGGTCTACAAATTCCTATAAGTAACCGTGAGTTTGAAAATGGAGAGAATAGATATTTATATATTACGGTTCAATTTTTAAAAGGTAGTGGGCAACAATATTATATTGAAAACCCACCCAAAAGTTCGATATGTAATTACGATGATATTCTTGTTACTAGAACAGGTAGCACGGGAAAAATTATTACTGGTGTAAAAGGATGTTTTCACAATAATTTCTTTAAAATTAATTTGATTGAGGATATAAATAAACGGTATGTTTTTTATTATTTAAAAAGTGAACATATGCAGCGTGAAATATTACGAGTGGCTTCCGGTGGTACTGTACCAGATTTACCTCATAAAAAGTTTTATAAATTAGAAATTCCAATCCCACCACTAGAAGAACAAGAACGCATCGTAAACATACTAGATAAATTCGATACGCTCACAACATCCATCAGTGAAGGATTATCTAAAGAAATAGAATTGCGTAATAAGCAATATGAATATTATAGAAATAAGCTGTTGTCATTTCCAGATAACACTTTAGAAGCATAATTATATGAGTAAAACAATAGAACAAATAGCTGAAGAATTAAGAGATGTTAATAAAAAAGTGCAACTCATTTATGCTTTTAATGGAACAGGCAAAACGCGTTTATCACGTAAATTTAGATTATTAATTGACCCTAAAGATACTGTAGAAGATCAAGAAGAACAGGATCCATCAGGTATAAAAATAATGTATTATAACGCATTCACAGAAGACCTATTTTATTGGGATAATGATTTAGATGCAGACACCAACAGAAAATTAATTATACGCCCCAACAACTTTACTGGTTTTGCGTTACAATTTTTAAAAGACCAAGGATTAGATAATAGTATTGTCAATAATTTTCAGCACTATACTAATGACTCAATAACACCATTTTTTAATGAGGAATATACTGCTCAAGATGAAGATGGTAATAATATTGTTATTAAAGCATTTTCAGAGGTTACATTTTCAATTGCAACAGGAGATAATCAAGGTTTACCAAATGTGAAAATTTCTAAAGCAGAAGAAAGTAATTTTATATGGTGTGTTTATTATAGCCTATTAGAGGAAGCAATTGAGACATTAAACGAAGTTGATGAAGATAATCGAACGACCAATAAATTTAATGATCTTGAATATATATTTATAGATGATCCTGTAAGTTCATTGGATGATAATCATTTGATAGAGCTAGCTGTAAATATTTCAAAATTGGTTAAAAAAAGTAAATCAAATCTTAAGTTTATAATAGCGACACATAACCCTTTGTTTTATAATGTTATCTCTAATGAATTAAACAACAACATTCGTAATCCCAATTTTGTTAGTAAAACCGAAACTCCAGATATTGAAAAATGGATTTATAACGTAGACAAGGATTCTTTGAGATATATCTTTACTAAATATGAAGATGGTAGTTATGATTTAAATTCATTGGGAAGAAAAACTCCTTTTTCATATCACTTGCAACTACTAAGGGAAATTCAAACTATTAAAAACACACCCAATCAATTAAAAAAATATCATCTTAATTTTTTAAGGAATATCTTGGAAAAAACAGCTACTTTTTTAGGGTATACAAAATGGGAGGATTTGTTACCAAAAGAAAATAATGAACCTGATCCTCATTTAAATCGTCTTTTAAATCTATCAAGTCATTCTGCTCATGCAGGAGAAGAAATTGGTGAACTTCAAGAAAATGATAGGGGTAAGTTAATTGAATTGGTTAATCATTTAGAGAGTAATTATAAATTCTCAGAACTCATACAACAAAATGAAGCAGTATAAAAGCATAGCCGAGAGTAACAACTTTATTGTACTGGATAAATACACTAAGTTCGCTCAAGTAAATGAAGCGCCTGCCACCTATCAAACAGAGGCAAACCTAGAGAAAGAACTGGTGCAAGATTTAGTACACCAAGGCTATGAGTATGTACCGCATCTTAGGACTCAAAACACCATGCTGGCAAATGTGCGTCTACAAGTACAACAACTTAATGACATACAGTTTACAGATAAAGAATGGGAGCGCTTTGTAATAGAATATCTTGATAAGCCTGGCGATAACCTAGTAGATAAAACAAGAAAGCTGCACGACAACTATATCCATGATTTTGTTTTTGATGATGGACATATTCAAAACATCTATCTGGTAGATAAAAAGAATTTAGTACGTAACAAAGTACAGGTCATCTCTCAATTTGAGCAAACCGGTACGAGTGCCAATCGTTATGATGTAACCATATTGGTAAACGGTTTACCGCTGGTTCAAGTTGAGCTTAAAAAACGTGGTGTTGCTATACGTGAGGCATTTAATCAAGTGCATCGCTATACCAAAGAAAGTTTTAATACAGAGAACTCCTTATTTAAATACCTGCAAATCTTTGTCATATCTAACGGTACAGACAGCCGTTATTTTGCAAATACGGTAGCGCGTAGTAAAAATAGCTTTGACTTTACTATGAATTGGGCTGATGTAAAGAATGAACGTATTAGAGATTTAAAAGACTTTACCTCTACCTTTTTTGATAAACGTACGTTATTAAATGTATTACTTACCTATTCTGTTTTTGATATAAGCAATACACTGTTAGTCATGCGACCTTATCAAATCGCAGCGACAGAGCGTATGTTATGGAAAATAGAAAGCTCTTATAATGCAAAGAAATGGGCAAGTACAGAAAGTGGTGGCTTTATATGGCACACTACAGGGTCTGGTAAAACACTCACCAGTTTTAAGGCAGCAAAACTAGCTACTAAACTTGATTTTATAGACAAAGTATTTTTTGTGGTAGATCGTAAAGATCTTGATTTTCAAACCATGAAAGAGTACCAGCGCTTCTCTCCAGATAGTGTCAACGGTTCAAACAGTACTGCAGGTTTAAAAAGAAACATCGATAAAACAGATAATAAGATAATAGTCACAACTATTCAAAAGTTAAATAACTTAATGAAAGGTGAGAATGATTTGGCTATCTATAATAAACAAGTAGTTTTCATCTTTGATGAAGCGCACCGCTCACAATTTGGTGAAGCACAAAAAAACTTAAAAAAGAAGTTTAAAAAGTACTATCAGTTTGGTTTTACAGGAACACCTATTTTTCCTGAAAATGCACTAGGCTCTGAAACTACTGCTAGCGTTTTTGGTAGAGAATTACACTCCTATGTCATAACAGATGCCATTAGGGATGAAAAGGTATTGAAGTTTAAGGTAGATTATAATGACGTGCGTCCTAAGTTTAAAGGTTTAGAAACAGAGCAGGACTTAAAAAAACTATCAGCAGCCGAGAATAAAAAAGCCTTATTGCATCCAGTACGTATCAAAGAAATATCAGAATACATTCTAAAACACTACAGACAAAAAACACATCGCACAAAAGGTTCAAACAGCGGCTTTAATGCGATGTTTGCTGTAAGCAGTGTTGACGCTGCAAAGTGTTATTATGAAGAGTTAAAAAAGCTTCAAAAAAACAGCGAGAAGCCTTTAAAGATAGCCACTATCTTTTCTTTTGCAGCAAATGAAGAGCAGGGTGCTATAGGAGAAATACAAGATGAAACCTTTGAGCCTACCGCAATGGACACCAGTGCAAAAGAATTTTTAACCAGTGCTATAGATGATTATAATGTCACTTTCAATATGAATTACGGTATTGATAGCAAAGGCTTTCAAGACTATTATCGTGATCTTGCTAAAAAGGTAAAAAACAAAGACGTAGATTTATTAATAGTAGTGGGTATGTTCCTAACTGGTTTTGACGCTCCTACACTAAATACCTTATTTGTAGATAAGAACTTGCGCTATCATGGCTTAATGCAAGCATTTTCACGTACCAACCGTATTTACGATGCCACTAAGACCTTTGGAAATATTGTAACATTTAGAAACTTAGAAAAAGCCACTATAGATGCTATTACCCTATTTGGTGATAGCAGTACTAAAAATGTAGTGTTAGAAAAAAGCTATAAAGAATACTTAGAAGGCTTTACAGATATTGCAACAGGAACAGCACGACGTGGATATATTGAGGTGATAAATGAACTAAAAGAAAAATTCCCTAATCCCGATGAGATTGAAACCGAAAAGGATAAAAAAGAGTTTTCTAAGCTATTTGGTGAATACTTAAGAGTAGAAAACATTTTACAGAACTATGATGAGTTCAATCACTTAAAAGCCCTTCAAAGCATCGATACTACAGATGCCGCAGCACTTGAACAGTTCAAAGAAGAAAACTTCCTAACAGATGAAGATATCGATAACATGCGCGATATTGAAATCCCAACAGAAAGAACCGTTCAAGATTACCGCTCTACCTATAATGACATAAGAGACTGGTTGCGAAGAGAGAAAAAAGGTAACGAAGCAGAAGAATCAGATATTGATTGGGATGATATAGTATTTGAAATTGATCTATTAAAATCACAAGAAATAAACCTAGATTATATTTTGGAGTTAATCTTTGATAGTAATAAGAAAACCAAAAATAAATCAGAATTAGTAGAAGAAATAAGACGAGTAATTAGAGCCAGTATAGGTAACAGAGCTAAAGAAAGTTTAGTGGTTGACTTTATCAATGAAACAGACCTCGACAATATCAAAGAAAAAGCAACAATTATTGATGCATTCTTTGCCTATGCACAAGCCAGACAAAATAAAGAAGCGACAGAACTAATCACAGATGAAAATCTAAATGAAGAAGAAGCAAAGCGTTACATTACTACATCTTTAAAACGGGAATATGCTAGTGAAAACGGTACAGAGTTAAATTCAATTTTACCTAAAATGAGTCCTTTAAATCCTCAGTACTTAACTAAAAAACAAAGTGTTTTTCAGAAGATTTCCTCTTTTGTAGAGAAGTTTAAGGGTGTTGGTGGCCGTTTATAATAGAAATAAATTTTATGCACTTATATAATTTAAAACTAAAAAATTCTATTAATATTTAAAAGAAATACCCAATCACCCGGCAACAAAAACCTGCGCCCTCACAATATTCCTCTTTTTATTTTTACGCACATACGCACTCATAATCTTCGTGGTATGGTACGTATTTTTAAAAGGCGTGATATGCGTCTTGAAGCCCTCAAAATCGGTGATAATGACGTCATGGTCTACAAAACCATAGCCTTTGTATTCTCCGTTTTCTACAAGAATCAGACAGG
>CAYGQJ010000145.1:0-8706 GCA_964351845.1 uncultured Flavobacteriaceae bacterium
GATTTGATTTTTTGTGATTTGCAGGAAGTGTTTGGGGTTTCTAATAAAAGAGTCTAGATTGTTGCGCTTCTAGATACTAGAATCAAGACTAAATGGGTTCTCTGATTTTGAGATTTGCCATTTTTTGAAGTTTGAGATTTATATCAAGAAGCAAGGCGATTGAGTGATTTGATTTCGCCGAAAGGCAGAAAGGAAATCGTACCGAAATCCCGGTTTTAAAATAGAGTAGTACTCTAATTCAATTGAAAAATAGAATAATACGCTATTTGTAAAGTAGGTTTTGATCTATTTTCCGCTTTCGCGAAAGCGAAACAGCCTCAACAACTCCATACAAGTCTTACGTCTTATGTCTAAGAGCGAAGCGGTCTTATGTCTTTAGTCGGACACGACTAATTCTTTTTAAAAAAACGTTGTTGAAAAATCAGTATAAAAAGCAGGAGTATTGGTTTTGAAATTGGGCTTCAAATCGTACTTTGGCAGATAGCTATGGATTCTAAACTAGAAGTATATATTGAGGGCTTAAATGAGGCCCAGCGAGCGCCGACTTTGCACAAGGACGGTGCCCTTATTGTCATTGCAGGAGCAGGCTCGGGAAAAACCCGTGTGCTTACCATGCGTATTGCGTATTTGATGAGCCAAGGGGTCGATGCCTTTAATATCTTGTCACTTACCTTTACCAATAAGGCAGCACGCGAAATGAAAAAGCGTATCGCAGGGATTGTGGGGAGTAGCGAAGCCAAAAACTTATGGATGGGAACCTTCCACTCCATATTCGCTAAAATCCTACGGTTTGAAGCAGATAAACTTGGGTTTCCTTCTAATTTCACCATTTATGACACGCAAGATTCTCAACGATTAATCAGTTCGATTATCAAAGAGATGCAATTGGATAAAGATATCTATAAGTATAAGCAGGTACAAAATCGAATCTCTTCTTTTAAAAATAACTTGATCACTGTACGCGCTTATCTGAATGATCCAGATCTCGTGGAAGCAGATGCCATGGCAAAACGCCCACGAATGGGGGAGATTTATGCCGAGTATGTAGATCGTTGTTTTAAGGCAGGGGCGATGGATTTTGATGATCTTTTGTTACGTACCAACGAACTCCTCAACCGATTTCCAGAGGTGCTGGCAAAATACCAAAATAGGTTTCAGTACATCCTCGTAGATGAGTACCAGGATACGAATCATAGTCAGTACTTGATTGTAAAAGCCTTATCAGATCGTTTTCAGAATATCTGTGTGGTAGGAGATGACTCTCAGAGTATTTATGCCTTTAGAGGAGCAAATATTAATAATATTCTCAACTTCCAAAAGGATTATGAGAATGTAGCCATGTATCGTCTTGAGCAAAATTACCGCTCTACCAAAAATATTGTAGAGGCAGCAAATTCTGTCATCGAAAAGAATAAAACACGATTGGATAAAACGGTTTGGACGTCTAATGATGATGGCGGACAGATTATTGTTCATAGAAGCATTAATGATGGGGAAGAAGGACGTTATGTGGCGTCGAGTATTTTTGAAAATCGAATGAATCACCAGTTAATGAATGGTGATTTTGCCATCTTATATCGGACCAATGCGCAATCGCGTGCGATGGAGGATGCTTTACGTAAGCGGGATATTCCGTATCGTATTTATGGCGGACTCTCTTTTTATCAGCGTAAAGAGATTAAGGATGTCATTTACTATTTACGTTTGATTATTAATCCAAAGGATGAAGAGGCGCTTCGGCGTGTGGTAAACTATCCTGCGCGTGGAATAGGAGGGACTACTGTAGATAAATTGGTGGTAGCCGCCAAACATTATAGCCGTTCTATTTTTGAAGTAATGGAAAAAATAGATCAGTTAGGGGCTTCTATGAATATCAATCGGGGGACGCAAACGCGACTTGCCAATTTTGTCACCATGATTAAAAGCTTTCAGGTCTTTAATGAGGATAGTAATGCTTTTGAAGTGGCAGAAATGGTTGCTAAAAAAACAGGGCTTATTCAAGAGCTCAAAAAAGATGGAACTCCAGAAGGGATTGCGCGAATTGAAAATATAGAGGAGCTTCTTAACGGAATGCGTGATTTTGTAGAGGAGCAAAAGCAAATGGCTGATACTACAGGATCGCTAGCAGAGTTTATGGAAGATGTTGCACTAGCAACCGATTTGGATAATGACAAAGGGGATGAAGACCGTGTGGCGTTAATGACAATTCACTTGGCCAAAGGACTGGAATTTCCGTTTGTGTATATCGTAGGAATGGAAGAAGATCTGTTTCCAAGTGCGATGAGTATGAATACGCGTAGCGAACTGGAAGAGGAACGCCGTTTGTTTTATGTCGCATTGACGCGAGCTGAAAAGCAAGCCTATTTGACCTATACAGAGTCTAGGTATCGTTGGGGAAAATTGGTAGATGCCGAGCCGAGCCGTTTTATCGAAGAGATCGATGATAAGTACCTAGATTACCAAACACCTATGCAAAGCTACCGGTATAAACCTTTAATGGATACCGATATTTTTGGGGATGTGGATAAGAGTAAATTACGCTTAAAAAAGCCGGTTAGCGGTTCGCCACCAAGTGTCGGAACACCTACGGGAGATCAATTACGTAAACTGCGTAAGATCAAACCGACTGATGCTTCTGATGTGCCTATCTCTAGTGTCGTAGGGGCGCTAGGTAAAGGGACTATCGTAGAACATATTCGTTTTGGACGCGGGATTGTGGAAGGTCTCGAAGGAAAAGGGCAGGATCAAAAAGCCGAAATCAATTTCGAAAATGGCGGTTTGAAAAAACTCCTATTGCGCTTTGCAAAACTCAAGATTATTGAATAACAATCGGGAGATACGTATCGATATATAGGCTGGATTTTAACGCTAAATCGACCGTACTTTCCTCACTCCAATCATTTCCGTGGCCTCCTTGGTATACCGTAAATAAATGCGGGACATTAGACATATTCAAGCTACTGTCTAAGCGGCTTCCATTGGTAAGCGGTACCAGCGGATCTTCATTTCCGTAAAAGAGAAGGGTAGGGCTACTAATAGTTGATACTTGCAATGCAGGGCTATTCACAGCGGCATAATCAGTGCCGGACGGATACTGACTTTCATCGACAAAGAAATTTAAGGCAAGGGCAAAATTTGGATCATTTGCATAAAAAGGATCCGTAAAGTCACTAGGGCCTACAATATTAATGACAAACTTTACTTGGTCATTTATGTCATATGAATAGTCATACATCATCGCAAGATGGGCACCCGCACTGGTACCTATCATACCAAATTCGGGTAAGATTTGTAAATCTTCACTTTGTGCTGTAATCTGGTTAATTACCGCTCGTATATCAAAATATTGATTGGGAAATGCAGGAATGTCTGGAAAGCTCGCCAGGACATAATTGATATTCACAATCGCATGATCTGGATGAAATGCTTGTACAAAAGCCACCGATGCCGCCATATCACTTTTATCTCCCGAAGTCCAACCACCTCCGTGAACGATTACAATCACTTTGGTGGTCTCTGCTGTTCTTCCTTCAGGTAAATACAAGTCATAGACTTGTTGCGGGTCATCGCCATAGGAAACATCTGTAAATGTAACAGCTTCTAAGGCAGGTTCTTCTATTTGTATCGTATCATCTGTGATGCTTTGATCGTCAGAAGATGAACAACTAAAAAGAAAGGCAGAAAAACAAAGGGTACATAGGAGTAAGTGTAGGTATTTCATCTAGTTGTTTTTTAGTATAACGTTCGTATGGATGGATTACGTATGTTTTTTGTCGCAATTTCTAGTATGCATCAATTAGTGTACCTCTTTTGAAGAAAAAGGTGTTTGTTGTAATAATTTATGATGTTTTATACGCTTTCGCGAAAGCGGACTACTTTTTTCATAACTTTAGAGGGTTCTTACAGAGCGATATGGCAGAATTTATTAAAATATATGAGGAGAATCCGAACCCGAAGGATATAGCGCGCATTGTGTCTATTGTAAAAGGCGGCGGATTGATTATTTACCCAAGTGATACGGTATATGCCTTGGGCTGTGATATTACCAATAACAGGGCTTTGGAGCGTGTCGCTAAAATTAAAGGTGTCAAACTCGCAAAGGCTAACTTCTCTTTTGTCTGTAAAGATTTGAGTAATCTTTCAGATTATGTAAAACAAATAGATACGGCCACATTTAAACTTCTTAAACGTGCATTACCTGGCCCATACACCTTTATATTACCAGGGAATAATAACTTGCCTACCGTTTTTAAAAAGAAAAAAGAAGTGGGCATCCGAGTCCCTGATAACTTAATTACCACAACCATTATTGATGTTTTAGGAAATCCAATTGTATCTACGTCTATTTATGATGAGGATGAGGTAGTCGAATATATGACCGATCCTGAGCTTATTTTTGAGAAATGGGGAGACCTCGTAGACGTTGTCGTTGATGGTGGCTATGGTGATAATATGCCCTCTACCGTCATAGACCTCACGAGTGGCGAGCCTATCCTTATACGTGAAGGAAAAGGGAGTTTAGAAATATAATCCAATATATATAATAGAAAAAGCCTCTATGAAGAGGCTCTTAACTAAATCTAATAAAGATTTGGGGTATATACTAGCCATACGGCTAATATGCTTGTATTTTTATTTATCGCTTATAGCAACTGCCGAAGAGATACTGAATTTATTATTTTGATACGCTAACTCCTGAAGATCTAAGGTATTGATTACTTCTGGAAAATCTCCAGAAAAATTATTGTCAAAAATACTTAATCTCTTAAGTGAAGTTAAAGAAGCAATCCCTAAAGGTAATTCACCTTCAAAGTTATTACTGCTCAGTTGAATATCACGTAGTTTTGATAAATTTTCTATAGAAGAAGGAATCTTACCTTCAAAGTTATTACTATATAAACTGAGTCTTCTAAGATTCGCTAACGTGCCTAAATTTTCTGGTAATGTTCCGCTTAGGTTATTGAAGAATAAATCTAAATATTCTAAACCTGCTATATCTGTCAAGTTTGTTGGAAGTGTACCTTGTAGTTTATTAAAGGAGATGTTTAACGTCTTTAGTCCTTTAATCGCGGTGATTGATTGAGGAATTGTCCCTTCTATATTATTCTTGTGAAGGTTTAATACTTTCAAGTTTGCTAGGTTCCCAATACTTTCTGGTAATGTTCCCGTAAGGTTGTTATCAGTAAGCGTTAAAGCAATGACTTTATTATTTAGGATGACAACACCTTTCCAAGATTTTGGAGATTTTGTGAGATCCCAAGACTGTGTCCAAGCGTCTCCATTGGTTTGTGTATAAAGATCAACTAAGGCTTGTTTTTCAGTTGGCGCAATTTGGGCAATCGCACCAAAAGATAAGAGCATAGAAAAAGCTAAAATTGTAAAAGTTTTCATATAATTCTATTGATTTGGGTGATATAAATTTAATGAGAATCCCAAAGCCAACGACGAAAGGATTATTTTTTTCGATCAAATACGCAATATTTTAACATTTATAAAGAAAAATTGTGTCGTTTGTCGATTCGTCGATGAAATAGAAATCACATTTTATCGACGAACTACACAATTGTATAGTTAAGAAACTCAAATTTGCTACTTTTCAAGATGTGTATCGCTCTTTTTTAAGCCATAGTGAAGCACAAAAAAACTGCCTAAAATTATTGAGAGCTTTTTACATACTATAGAGTGTTCTTAGAAACAGTATCCAAAAGAAATACGCTCCCTAAAAAAGTCTTCAAATAATATATCATTATCGTCACTTACAAAATGGTCTCCGTCTATGGGTAACGCTCTAACAAAGCCGTTATGTCACTTATTTTTTGAGATAAAATAGCTAACTATTATACAGTAGGTTTGTCTTTAGGGTTTTTATCATGATGAACAGACCTTGTGGTATGTATTTGTGTTCTGATTGATCATTAAATTGAGAAGAATTACTACGCTAAATTCGCGCTTAGTAAAATATAGGTGTCTGATTTTCAATTTTATAAAAAATAATCCGTAGCTTTAAGATCATCATAAAACTTTAAACCATGTTAAAAACAATTTCAAAATTAGGTGCTGAACTGAATGCAGCAGAGAAAAAAGCTATTACAGGTGGGTGTCCTCCAGTTTGTGCTACTAATCGTGATTGCCCTAGAGGATATGCGTGTCTTATCACAAGTTGCGAGCCCATGTAACATTTTAATGTAACTATAAAAAAGGTCGGTTTTTCAACCAACCTTTTTTATAGTTTTTACTTGATAATTGAGATGAAATGTTCCGAGGCTTGCCTCGAGGTAGTTTGCCTAGAAACGATATCCAAAAGAAACACCTCCTCTAAAAAAGCCTTCTGGTGATACACCATCATCGTCACTTAAATAGCGACCTCCACCTAGGGATAATTCTATGACGAAGCCATTTCTACTTACCCATTTCTGGCCTATGGCAACACCTACACCAAACTTATTCCAAGTACCTCTTTCCGATTCATCAAGAACATCTTCTCCAAATAGGAAATCTCCATTTTCTCCACTTGCATATTGTAATAAACCTTCAGCAAAAAAGCCTCTGGCTCCATAGTCTTTTTTATTAAAAAAATATTGTCTGTAGTAGGGCGTAAATGCAAACTCTTGTCTAAAATCTGAGTCTTCATCTTGAAAATTAATATTGATAGTGGCTCCAACTCCTGAATATTTACTTAAAACATATTCATAACTAATATCTAAAGCGGGTAGGGCAAGTGTCTCTAAAACATCGATACGAAACTCATGTTTTTTGTTATTAATATCATTAAGATTTACAGGTTGATCATCTGTATCTTCTTGTGCAAAAGTCATTGCAGAAATTACTAGGCATACAATTGTTGTTAATTTTCTCATAGGATTGATGTTAGTGATAGTTATGTATCATATTTCTATTTATAGTGATATTGACTATCTTATTATATATGTAGTTTATTGTTATGTTCTATAGATTCAAAAAAACGTAATAGGTTGCTTTATGATTATCTTTATTAACGTATAATTAACGATACCTTATATGTTGTCCTATGTATTTGCTGCTAGGTGTAGTCATTTTAATGTGTACTTCTATTGACCTACAAATAAAATAAATGACTTAATGTTCTTCAAAACAAATATATAGGGAAAGGAGCTATAGTTGTATTGCAAAAAACACCAAAACAGTATAAAAAAAATAGCAATTTTCGCAAATTATAGAAAAGCCATTGCTACAGAATAACAATAACTTGTATAGCGTAATTCTTTTATATTAGTACTTTTAGATTACTTGTTTTTGTGCGGTGATTTCGGCTATTTTCACAATAACCTCTACAGCACGCATCATACTCTCTACGGGTACATACTCATACCGCCCATGAAAGTTATGCCCTCCTGCAAAGATGTTAGGGCAGGGTAATCCCATAAATGAAAGTTGAGAGCCGTCTGTACCGCCACGTATGGGTTTAATCAGTGGTTGGATATCCAAAGCTTTCATCGCTTCTTCGGCGATGTCTACAATATGCATAACTGGCGCTACCTTTTCGCGCATATTATAATATTGATCTTTGATCTCTACGGTAACTAATTCTTTTCCTAATTGAGTATTCAATTCGTTGGCTAGTTTGACCATCATTTCCTTACGGGCCTCAAAATGATCTTTATCATGATCTCTTATTATATATTCTAGCTTTGTGCTATCGACACCTCCATCAATACTATACAGATGAAAAAATCCTTCCCGGTCTTCTGTATGTTCAGGTGTTTCTAATCTAGGGAGCGAGTTGATGTAATCTGTTGCGATATACATACTATTCACCATTTTCCCCTTAGCATAGCCAGGGTGTACAATTTTACCTTCTATGGTAATGACGGCACCAGCGGCATTAAAGTTTTCATATTCTAATTCGCCTATCTGACTCCCATCCATGGTGTATGCCCAATCGGCACTAAATTTTTCTACATCAAATTTATGCGCACCTCTTCCTATTTCTTCATCGGGTGTAAAGCCAACGCGAATAGGTCCATGTTTGATTTCTGGATGTGCTAATAGGTACTGCATCGCTTCCATAATCTCTGTAATCCCCGCTTTGTCATCAGCACCTAGGAGGGTAGTACCATCGGTAGTGATAATGGTTTGTCCTTTGTATTGTAGGAGGTCCTCAAAATAAGCAGGCGATAAGATAATATGTTGCGCTTCATTCAGCACAATATCCCCGCCGTCATAGTTTTCTATAATCTGTGGTTTTACATCTTTTCCTGTAAAATCGGGTGTGGTATCAAAATGAGACACAAAACCAATCGTGGGAACGTGATGCGATACATTTGAAGGCAAGGTGGCCATCACATACGCATTGTCATCTATCGTTACATCGTTCATTCCCATGGCCTTTAATTGATCTGCGAGTATACGAGCGAGATCCCATTGCTTCTCAGTACTAGGTGTCGTGTCACTATCTGGATCACTTTCGGTATCTATGGTTACATACCTTATAAAACGGTCTATCAATCCTTGTTTGTCTATCATATTCTTTAAATTTCCGCGAAGGCGGAAATCTCATCCCGCTTTCTCAATGTATATTTTATTTCCGCGAAGGCGGAAATCTCATGTTATTTTTTCTTTTTTTTAACCTCAAATCGGGATTTCGGTACGATTTCCTTTCTGCCTTTCTGCGAAATAAAATCACGCAATCACCTTTCTTTCTGACTTCTAATCACAAATCCTTTTAGT
>CAYGQJ010000146.1:0-8698 GCA_964351845.1 uncultured Flavobacteriaceae bacterium
GATCTTCTCCGGTTGCTCCGGGAAGGAAACGTATTTTTACATGAACGAGTGCTACGGGTGTTCCCGCAGGCACATTTGTTCCATACATCCCCCCACTCGCATTTTGCTGCCAGATAAAGGATACTTTAGAATCTGTTGTATCATTAGAGATAAAACTCGTGTAATGATCGCCTAATGGCACAGGAGTACCTCCCACATCAACAACTACGGCACCTCCAAGCAATGAGTTTTCTGGACGTTCATACGCAATAGCAGCATTATTAGCTACTTGTACTCCAAAAGCTGTGGAGTTATAGTCTAAGAAAAATTGACCTGAACCCATACTAAAAGCGACATCTGAAGAGATCATCACATCTACTTCATAAAAAGAGTCGGGTCCTTCTGTGGTAATTTCCGGGTTTTCAAAAGAAAGGGTAATGTCCTGTGCGCTCATGGTAAAGAATACGAGCAGCAATGCTATCCCAAGTGTAAAATGTTTCATTTTTATTTTTTTGTAGTTATTATTTCTATGCTGCAATACTAGCGTCAAGGTGCTTTTATAGAAAGAAAACATGCTTTAAGATGAAAAAACAACCCTGAACGGGAATAAAACAACTTGGTAATTTTTCTTCTTGACAGTATCTATTTAGCCCCTATTAATTAAACAAGTAAAAATACTTTTTGCTACGCTAGAATACTGTAACAATAGCGCACGATACTAGTACAAAACCGACATTTACTAAGGACATATGACTTTTTATACGTGTGAAATTTAATATTGAATTAGAGGTTTTCAACATCTAGCCGTAAGAAGTATAAACATGAATAGCCTGTATTTTGAAGTACATTACAGGTCTCACTTTTGACATTTTCAGTAGCACCACTACCCTAAAATAAATACTGAAAATATCAATGGTTGTCATCTATATTTCTCTTCACTATTTATTTAAAAAAGATAGGTACTTAGTACGCTTTCGCGAAAGCATAAAAATTAATTTTAGAACTTAGATAAAGGCTCAACAATACCAATCAATGCTTATTAATCAACATTTCAATAAGTACTTTAAATATCTTTTAAGAAGACATATTAGGAAATAGCGATACCTGTTGGCGTAAAACCAAACTCTTTTTTAAAGCATTTTGTAAAATAGGAAGGGCTAGAAAACCCACATAAAAATGCAATTTCGGATACGGTGTATCCACGATGTGTCAACGCCTCTTTGGCTTTACTCAAACGTGTACAGGTAATCAATTGCCCAGGGGACTTACCCGTCGCTTCTTTTACCTTGCGTTGTAGCTGGCGCTCACTCATCCCAAGACGTTTCGTGAGCATTTCAACACCAAAAGAAGAATCATCAATATGTTGATCTATAATCGTGATAAGATCTTCTAAAAACGAATCATATTTTGAAAAACTACGGGAGTTCGCTAGCATTGATGTATTCTCAACAGTATCTGTATTGCTTACCTGATAGAGCTTACACAAGACACTAGAATCATAGCGTAACATAGACGTTTCTTCGGTAAAGTGAAATTCTGATCCTGACAGCAAGTGCTTAATGCTTTGCGTCACAATGAGATTATGAGATATAGAATAAGGAAGTATCGTGTTGTGCATATACACATCTCTTTTGTCAATTCTATACCCACCACCCAAACAACCTTCTTTCACATAGAGCCCGATGTTTATGTGACTATGTTCATCTTGAAAACTATCTCGTATATCGAGACCGCTCTGCACCGCCTTCCCCGGAACCTCAAAACCTGCGATAAAGTGTTCATTATCGATATCTAACAGCACCCCTGAATGTTTAGCAATACATTGTTTTATAGCTGTTGATTTTGTTCTTCCCAATGAGGTAGCGATTACTTTACCAAATAGTATCGTAATGAGTCCTTTTTTGGGTTCAGTACTAGGGATGAGTTCTTGAATAAAATCTTTTATTTCATCCAGAACCTCTTGTGTATTACCCGCCCAAAATAAGTGGTCATCCCCATCAAACTCAACAAATTTTGCTCCTTTAATATGTTTTGCAATAAACCGACCTTCTTCAATTTTTACATCAATATCATGGGTGCGCTGCATCAGCAGCGTAGGTACTTTTATATACTCTAAAATATCAATAATATTTACTTGGGTATTCATCTTAGTCAGCTGCATAGCCGCTTGAGGACTTGCTCCAGATCTAAAATAACTCGCTAACCAACCCATAAATTGCGGATCATTCGCTTTAGAAGGGGCTAGCGTTTCCAGATTCATCTGACCACTCCCCCAACTGTTCTCAATCATGTCATATACTTTCTGACGTTCAGTATCCGTTGGCGCCCAAGGATAATCCTCAGAATATCGTCGCTTTGCAAAAATCCCAAAAGCGGTTAATGCTAACACACGATTAGGATAGGTGGCGCTAAATAAGGCAGAGACACTGCCTCCTTCAGAATGTCCAAAAAGGACGGCTTTTTCAGATCCCGTAGCATCCATAACAGCCTTGATATCTTCCATACGCTCTTCTAAGGTAGAAATCTCCACAACGCGGTCAGAAAGCCCTGTCCCTCGTTTATCAAAAAGTATGACTCTAGCAACCTTCCCTAATTCTTGGAAAAAATTGACTAACTCAGGACATGCCCACATCCAATCTATATTAGAAACCCACCCTGGAATGTATACCAAGTCAATCGGCCCTGAACCAAAGACTTGGTAGGCGATATTTATATTTCCGCTTTTTGTGTATTGTATTGAAGGTTTCATACAAGTAACTTTTCTTTCTCATCCATTTTATGCTCACATAGCTGATACAAAAAACAGTTGCCATTTTTTTCTTAAACAAAGTAACTATTCTATGTTAGCTACGCCAAAGAAACAAGGGTAGCAAAAAGGTAGCGGTATTGCTAATTCGCTTATAAACAGCATTATATCGTTATTCAATCCAATCGTAGTGTAAAAACCTTCTTATAGGTTCAGGTTTTATACGCTTTCAAGGAGCATCGTGACGTGGAAGTAAACACTAAGTGTCACACTGAGCTTGTCGAAGTGCGTAGCCGAAGTACGAAAGCGTATAAAGAAGCAGTACATACAGCCCTCTTAAGGTCATCAAGAAGTAGGGTCTCTACTATTAGATAAAAGCAATGCGATCTTGCTTAGCATCTAACGCAAGTTTTTTACGAACACGATATCTAGACGGTTTTATAGCAACGATTGTAGTATTTTGACGTTGACTACTTTCTGTCGTGTTCTCGATTTGCTAGCGCAAGAAACGAATAGTATAAACACAAAAACGAACCTACTAAAAAGATATGTGTTAAAATTAGGTGAGTTCTCCCCGTATAGGAGTTTCATAGACAGATTTAAAGACTTTAGGCCCTAATTCTTGCCCTAATAAGTACATCATTTTTGTAATGGCTGCCTCAGACGTAATATCGCCACCACTAATAACCCCAATTTTCTTGAGCGCAACACTGGTCTCATAATTACCCATTTGTACACCTCCACCGATGCATTGTGTTACATTTACCACAGGAATGCCTTTTTTTATAGTTGCTTTTAAGGCCTCTATAAACCAAGGAGCGGTTGTTGTATTACCCGAACCGTAGGTTTCTAAAATTACTCCCTTCACCTCTTGAATGGCCAACATACCCAAGACTAAATGCTCAGGAATGCCAGGATACATTTTTAAAAGTAACACATCCGTAACAAGGTTGCTGTGTACTTTAAATGCCTTTTTACTAGGCTTAAAAAGTAATTCTTGATTGACTAAGAGATGAACTCCTGAAGTAATTAATGGTGGATAATTGGGGGAGTCAAATGCCTCAAAATGCTCTGAACTTACTTTTGTCGTACGATTTGCGCGATACAACTTATACTCAAAATACAGACACACCTCTTGAACAACTGGCCTATTGCGTTTTTGCAAGGCTGCAATTTGTATCGCCGTAATTAAATTTTCTTTGGCATCTGTTCGTAAATCGCCTATAGGTAATTGAGATCCTGTAAAAATTACAGGTTTTTGTAAGTTCTCCAGCATAAAACTTACCGCCGAAGCTGTATAACTCATCGTATCACTCCCATGTAACACCACAAATCCTTGATAAGAATCATAATTTGAAGCGATTAAAGAACATAACTCATTCCAATACTCAGGATTCATATTGGAGGAGTCAATAGGCGTCTCAAATGATGATGTTTTAATATCACAGTCCAATAACTGAAGCTCCGGTATGTTTTGCAATAATTGATCAAAGTCAAAAGCCTTTAATGCCCCTGTTTCATAATCTTTAATCATCCCAATAGTACCTCCAGTGTATAGTAAAAGAATACTAGGTTTTACGCTCATAAATTAGATGTATTAATTACTGGGTTCGCATACATTAGTAAAAAGCTCTCGATCTCTAATGGATTTTCTTTATTCACTCTACGCTCTAAGCGTCTTTCAAAATGACGTAATTCTTTCTCATCGTAATAAGATGCATATTTTGATGTATTGTGATACAAATCGTATGCAATATAATTAGAAGGCCATAATTTATAATGACGATGGATATTCTTATCAATCTCAGAAGCCAATCGTTTTAATTTATCATTATCACTTTGTGCTTCCTTTTCTATTTGATCATATATAGAAGGATCCAAAGGTGCAGCCTCTATATGAATACGTTTTTTAAATCCTAATGCCCCTTTAAGAATGCTATTAAAATCTTCATTATTCGTTTTAATGTACGGTATATTCTCTTGCTTTGCGACAAGTTCTGGCACTTTCAAAATATCTGTAGGATCATACTCATAAGAGATAGCCACAGGAACAATATTCAATTCTTTTATATATTGCAATAAAGGTGTTTTACCTCTCGCCATGGTGATCATCTTAAGCACCCCTTGTTGCGTGACATCATTCCCATCCTTAGTTCGCCCTTCACGCTGTGCTACCCAAACAGACCTTCCCTCTGACAATAAAAATTTCATGTATTCTGACATGACTTTGGAACTCTGTAATAACTCTCTTGGCGACTGACTACGTAACACCAAAAAATTCCGATTAAGTCTAGACAAAGCCATTAAGAAATCTTTCTGAACCAGATTATCTCCTATCGCAGAAGCCGTCGTCACAAGTCCATTATCGATTAAGCCGACATTCAGTAATGAGGTATCTAATACAATATCTCGGTGATTTGATATATAAAAATAAGGTTTATTGGGAGTTAAGGCTTCAAAACCTGCGGTCGTAAATCCTTCAGAGCTCTTGGCAAGTAAAAGCTGAACCGATTTATAAATAACCTTCGTTTGAAAATCATGAATAGAATAACAGTCTGACAAAATAGCCTGAATCTCCTTTGAAGAGGCCTCTGAAAATGTGAATTGCAACAATACCTTAAACATAGGATGTCTGGAAGCTTGTTGTAAAGCCTCATTCACTTCACTATCGTGATAAGGTCGTATGTGATCAAATGTAGAAATAACGTTGCATTTAGATTAATAGCCACAAAAGAAACAAATTTATTTCAGTTTCGTCTATATATCATTAACTAAGTTTAGGTGGTTTTTACGTTACCAAAAACTGCCGTAGCATTCTCAGACGTAATTTTAGCAATTTCATCAAGCGGTTTTTGGTAGATCGCGGCTAGTTTTTCTGCCACTAAAGTCACATAACTACTCTCATTACGCTTCCCTCTATAAGGCGCCGGACTCAAATAAGGAGCATCGGTTTCTAGGACGATATGCTTCAAATCAATTTCAGAAAGAAACTGATCTATTTTTCCATTTTTAAACGTCACCACCCCGCCTATTCCTAACTTCATGTTGTAGCCTATCGCCTGTAATGCTTGTTCTTGGGTGCCTGTAAAACAGTGAAAAATTCCAAAAAGATCATTCCCTTTTTCGCTCTCTAGTACTTCAAACACCTCATCAAAGGCATCTCTACAATGAATAACGATAGGTAATTGATACTTCTTGGCAAGCTGAATCTGCCGCTTAAACGCATCTTTCTGAATACCAAGCGTACTTTTATCCCAGTATAAATCAATGCCTATTTCTCCAACCGCATAAAAAGACCGACTCGCAAATTGTGCTTCCACATGTGCTAACTCTTCTTCATAATTCTCTTTTACGTGGGTAGGATGCAATCCCATCATCAAGAATACCTGATCTGGATAGCGCGCCTCTAGGTCATACATACGGTCTGTATATTCAGAATCAATGGCTGGAATAAAGAAACGATTCACGCCTGCATCTATGGCACGTTGGATCATCACTGCTTGATCTTCATCAAAAGCTTCACTATATAAATGGGTATGGGTATCTGTAAAATTCATGCTGCAAAAATAACAAAGCCCAAGAGGTCTATGAAGTCATTTTTACTTTTTTAACCTGCATTGTATAAACACGAAGATTATAATTTTTTCAGAAGTTCTTGTGCCACCTCATAATCTTCGGCAGCGACAGGCATTTTTTCTAATAATTGCTTGCACGCATTTTCATCACCTTGCTTCAGTTTACTCAAGGCATTGTACCAAGTCGCTTTATGTTTATACAGCGTATTTCCGTCAGCTAGTTGACTAAAAATAACAGCTGCCTCGTCATATTTTTCAACTTCAACCAATGCAATCCCTTTATAATATTGGACTTCAGCGTTGGCGCTATCTGCCGCAAGAATTGCATCAAAATAGACAATCGCCTCTTGATATTCTTTGGCGTTGAAGGCTGTTTCCGCTTTCGCGAAAGCGGTCCCTTCCCCATCACGCTCCACAAGACTGATAGATTCATTAAAAGCGTAATCTGCATATAACGGATCACCGCCCGATTGATACATAAACATGAGTCCCATAAGCACAACCACAGAGGCTGCGATCGCATACTTCCAAGGGTTAAAACGAATCACTTTCACCGCCTTCTTAGGCACCGCCGAAGTATCTAAATGTTGGTCTGCGATCGTTTCCAGCGTACTTTTAAACGTCGCCCGTTCTTCTGACAGATGATGACTCAAATGCTGGTTGACGTCTCTAAAAATGATAAAGGCATCATTAAGGGCAGGTTCCGTTTTCAGTCTTGATTCAAAGGCCTCTTTGGCTTCAGGGGAAAGCGCTCCTTGAAGGTAGTCGTCAAAAAGCAATATGGTTTTCTCGTCCATGACTATAGATGTTTAAGGGTTTGGTACTGGGCAGATCCTTGCACCATTTCTGTAAGTTTCCCTATACAAAGGGATTTCTTCTTCCGAGCATATGCGTAAGAAACTTCTAGTTTTTTTGCTACTTCTTCCATCGATTTAATAGAAAAACTAAGCGTTAAAAGTTTCTTACAAGCATCCCCCATTTGCGCTAACATTTGGTTAAATAAATGGGCTCTGTCTTCATACAAAGCGGTTTGATCTGCTTGTTCTTGTACATTTCTATCTATAGATGTCACCTCATCGTTTATTGTTACCCCTTCTGGCTTATTTTTTTTCAGGAGATTCAACCACTTGCGTTTACAGATTAAGAAAAAATACGCATCAAAAGGACAAGTCAGGGTAAGCCCTTTTGTCTTTGCTTGATCATATATCGTAATTAGTGCTTCCTGAATAATATCTCTAGCAGCAGACTCATCCCCACTATTTTTTTGAATATACCCAATGACCTTAGGTGCAAAGCGAGTGTATATCTCAGCAATGAGTTTGTGATCATGTATAAGTAATGCTTGTACATATTTCTGATCAGTATGTACTCCGGAATCTCCCATGGTTGCTGCATTTATCGAGTAAATATAAAAAAAAGTTCTAGAAGAGGGGTAACAATATGAGAAGGGTGATGATATAAGGGTGTAAAACAAAAAACAAAACATCAAATTATACTATTATGAAAACAACAAACTTTAATTACACAAATCAGAAAAACAGTATGAATGTGTATTCCGTATCTAAATTAGTAACCTTATTTTTAGTATCACTCATCCTTTTGACAAGTTGCGAAACAGCAGATGACGTTGATATCATAACGGAAATACCAGATGATATCGCTCAAGTTTTTGGAGGATTAGAATATGACAATAGCATCACCGAAGCCCGTGAAAATGCCATTCAAAACTTTACGATAGACGCTACCACAGGAGGGGTTATTATAGGAGAAGATGGCACACAATTGTATTTTCCGCCTAACGGACTTACACATTTGGGAGGAGAAGCCGTATCTGGCGATGTAGATATCGCATTCATAGAGATTTACAGCAGAGCAGATATGCTTACGCAAAACCTACCTACGAATGGAAAAAAAGATAATGGTGATGTAGTGACCATCATCTCTGGAGGGGAGTTCTTTGTAAATGCGACTCAAAACGGAAACCAACTCGTAGCCCAAGTACCTTTTGAACTTACAGCACCTACAGACAGTTTTGACCCTGAAATGACCGTATTTGTACCAGAAAATTGCAACAGATTAGATTGTGACGTGGTATGGGAAGAAGATGAAGATGCTGCCATTCAAGGAGGCGAAATCCAAAATGCAGACGGAAATTGGACCTCTGCCTACGTAGCACCGCTTACCAACTTTGGATGGACCAACTTAGACAAATGGTGGTCATATGCAGGGCCTAAAACCATGGTATATGCAGATGTTCCTGAAGGATTTAATGAAACCAACAGCGCTGTATATGTATCGTACGATGGAGAACCGAATGCACTTGCACTATTTGATACGTATGATACAAACCTAGAAATGTTTACAGAACATTACGGGCAAATGCCTATCGGATTAGACG
>CAYGQJ010000147.1:0-8688 GCA_964351845.1 uncultured Flavobacteriaceae bacterium
CTTGAGTGCGTCTTGCAGACTTCTCAAAATTGAGTTTCAATAATAATTTTAATGGTCTGAGTAATACCCTACCTTTGCCGTCTATTTAAATAGACTCCCATGAACAAAGACACGTTAGAACTTTCTAAAGAAGAAATGAAAGCCTACGGCTACAGCGTTGTTGATGCTGTGGTAGCGCATTATGATACGCTTAATGACAGAAGTCCTATCGCTACCGGCAATCGTAAAGAAATGGATCAGTTATTTCTAGAAGAAGCCCCAGAAAAGCCTTCAGACCCGAAAGAAGTGCTGGATTTTGTGATTGATAAGGTGATGAATAAAGGCGCGATTGCGGCGCATCCTAAATTCTTTTCGTTTGTGCCTGGGCCAAGTAATTATATCAGTGCCATGGCAGATACATTAGCCACAGGATACAATGTATTCTCTGGTGGATGGTCACAATCACCCCCTGCCGCAGAGCTGGAGATTGTCACCATCAGTTGGTTGCTCAAAATCTTTGGACTTCCTGTAAAAAAAGGAGGCGGGATTTTTACCAGTGGAGGTTCTATGGCAAATCTTACGGCTATTGTCACCGCACGAGGCGTGATGTGTGGCGATGATTTTTCAAAAGCTGTGATTTATCTGTCCGATCAAGCTCATTCTAGTAATATAAAAGCGATTAGAACGATTGGATTTCGAAAGGAGCAAATCCGCTTAATCCCTACCGATTCTGAGTTTAAATTTTCGACTATAAAATTAAAAAATGCAATTGCGAGAGACCGCCTAGAAGGATTTCAACCCTTTTGTGTGATTGGTACCGCAGGAACGACCAATACCGGAACCGTCGATCCGCTTAAGGAAATTGCTGCTATTTGTAAAGAAGAAAAACTCTGGTTTCATATCGATGGGGCCTATGGAGGGGCCGCGATTCTCGATAAAAAAGGAAAAGAACTTCTTAAAGGAATCTCCAAAGCAGATTCTATCACCGTAGATCCACATAAATGGTTTTTTCAACCTTATGAAATGGGATGTCTTTTGATACGAAATCACAAACACCTTAAAAATACATTTGTAGAAAAACCAGAATACCTGCGCGATATTGAAGGGAATGAATCGGAGATTAATTTTTATGATCACGGGGTACAACTTACCCGTCGTTTTAGAGCGTTAAAATTCTACATGTCTCTTAAAACGTTTGGATTGAAAGCCTTTAGAAATGCCATTACGTATAACATAACCCTCGCTGAAAAAACCGAAAAACTCCTTCGTAAGAGTTCGAAGTGGGAAATTGTTTCTCCTGCAACCCTGGCTATTATTAATTTCAGGTACAATCCTATTGGCAACCAACTTTCTGAAAAAGAATTGGATGGGTTGAACCAAAAAATATCGGAAAGTGTGATGGCTTCCAAAGAAGCCTTTCTTGTCACGACGGTCTTAAACGGTCAAGTGGTATTGAGGATGTGTTTAATCAATCCACGAACGAGTTTTCAGGATGTAAAAGATACCATAGCCCTTTGTGAGGGGTTTGCTTGATAAAAAAGCACCTTAAAAAGTGATGAAACAAACAAATTGTCACCCTGAGCCTGTCGAAGGAATATTGATAATCGAAAGATTAAAAACTTCGACAAGCTCAGTTTGACAAACTAAAAATACTTTTTTGAGAGCTTCTTATTGTATATGAAGTTTAGTCTGTTTCATACGTCGTCAGCACATCAAGATCGGCTTCATATTTTTTAAGTTTTGTGTCATAATCCTTATAAATAAACTTGGATAAAAGAATCATTACAACGAGTAATATCCCGTAAACGACAACGGAATACCCTATTTTTTCTGGTGCTATAAAAATATCAAAATCATTTCTCCATTTTGCAAAAGCAAGTCCTGTTGCTGCAAACCAAATAGCTACGATAGACATATCATATATCGCTGTACGCGCTGTATGCAATCTAAAATTAGTAATCTCTTTTTGTAATTGGATAAGACTCAGTTTCCCGTAATCTATCTTTTTTAAGACACTATGTTGGAAATAAGAGAAAACCATCGCCCCAGAAGCGACCAAAAGTAGTAGTATATATGGAAATGAATCTCTTACAGTGTATATGAGACATAAAGAAGCAAACGCATATACCAATGCCATATTTTTCCCTGCAAGCGATATTTTTAAAAGTTGGTCAAAGCCTGTTTTTGCTTTATTGAATTCTAACTTTTTGATTTTCTCTTCGTTAATACTCACACGCTGTTCTAACGTATTCATGTCTTCTTTCCAAATATTTTTTATATCATCTACATTCATAATTTCTGCTTTTTAGTTGATGAAAGTTGTTGTTTCCATCGGTTTTTAATACGGCTAATTTTTGTGGCAACATTTGTTTTTGAAATCCCTAAAATCCCTGCAATTACCTCGTAGTCTTTATCTTCCAAATAAAGAAACATCAGGGCTTTATCAAACTCATTGAGTTCTGCCAGTAACTTTCGTAAAAGGTCTTGCTCGTAGCTCCGTTCACTAGTCTCGGGAGCAGGCGTAAATTCTAGCAAACCAGTATCTAGTCGTACGGTGTTGCCTTTCTTTTTAAACGTTTTACGATAGTGAGAAATAGCTACATTCATTGAGATTCTATACAACCACGTGGTCATTGCATAGGTATCATTATAGGTGTCTAGAGATTTCCAGATCTGGATTAAAATTTCTTGCTCTAAATCCTTTTTGTCATCATCGTCGGTACAGTACATCGTGATCACTTTATATAAAATGCCTTTATACTTTTCGATGATTTCAATAAATGTTGCCTTCTTATTCAAACGACTCCGTTTTGTTGTTATACCCTATTATTCGCATCAATTTTAAATAAATCACACTTTGCAATAAAAAAAATATTTTTCGGATCTCAATGTAAGCTAAAAATTAAGGTGCGCTTTCGCGAAAGCGTGCTTATACCAACTATAACTTAGAATAATCCTAATAATTTGTTTCTATCACACTCATACTTCGACTTCGCTCAGCACAAGTATTTCAATATAAAATAAAACCGTAGTTAAGACTATGCTTTGATTTTTTATCTCATCTGAGCATGTTATAATTCAAATTCTTTAGGTGTATTTTAAACAATAATTGGTAGTATCTTTATAAAAAATGAACTTAGTTACATGAAAAAGACGTACGCTATCATCAACCTATTTTCTGTCATTCTCGTTCTTTTGGTCAATGGCTTATCTCAATCCCAACGATGGAATGATACTACTATTGGCGAAATTAGTGATCAATATGCCAATCTTTTTACCCCTGCAGGCTATGCATTTGCCATTTGGGGGCTTATTTTCTTGATGCTTGTTGCGTATGCCTTGTTTCAAATACGCCGCGCATTTTTCAGTAAAAAAGAATCCCCATTTATAGAACAAACAGGATGGTGGTTTGCTATCGCCAATGTATGCAATGCTGGTTGGGTAGTTGCATTTATGTACGGATATGTAGGCCTTTCAGTGGTTATTATGCTCGGTATTTTGGTAAGTCTCCTGCAGATTGTACGAAAAACAAACATGGAACGCTGGGATGCGCCTATCGAGGTCATTGCCTTTGTATGGTGGCCTATTTGCATTTATAGTGGCTGGATCGCGGTGGCGACCATTGCGAATTTTAGTGCCTTTTTTGCAAGCATCGAATTCACGGGCGGAGAATTTACACAGATTATTTGGACGATGGTGATGATTACCATTGCCGTACTTCTCAATATGTTTATGGTTTGGTTACGCAATATGCGCGAATTTGCCCTTGTTGCCGTTTGGGCACTGATTGCTATTTACATGCGACATAAGGATAGCATAGAAAGCATTGCCTATTATGCGCTCTGTGGTGCGATTGTCTTAATCGCAATTACTGCCTTACATGCCTATAATAACCGAAAAACAGCCCCTCATGTGAAGTTAAAAGAGCGACTGAAGACATAACTCTTTCGAGAAAGACGCGCACCGAACACATCAAAACAGTCGACGAGATGCTTTTATTAAAAATAGAGTAGTACTCTATTTTTGGTAGGCCTTAACTTCTGAGATAGAAATTATCAAATGAATAAGTTAGGTGGCTGAGTGATTCTGAGGGACGAAGAATTGTATCGAAGTTACTGGCTTAGAAGTATTGAAGCAATAACTCCCTTCCGTCTGTATTCGTGCCTCATACAGCCACCTTCCCTCGATGAGGGAAGGAGCTGGTTATTAGTTATACATCATATATCAGTTAAACCATAACAATTCCCCCTTCGGGGGCTAGGGAACCTCGTGCTTTGTTTTCTTGTGGAAGCAACAACTCATAAATCATCTCATTGACAGGCGTTGGAATACCTAATCTTTTACCTTGTTGTACGATAAAACCATTAAAGTTTTCGAGTTCGCTGGGTTTACCTTCCATCAGGTCGCGCTGTGTGGAGGCCGTGGTATTGGGTGCTTGACGTGCAATCGCAGCAAAGGCTTTGTCAATAGTATCTTCGGGTAGTGAGATTCCTTTGGCATGTGCTACCGCAGCTACCTCTTGAGCCGTTTTTAGCATCAAATCTTTGATATACGGACTATCGCGCATAACGCCAATGGACGCTCTTGTGAGTCCGCCGATGGCACTTACGGTGGTGATAAAGAGAAATTTTTGCCAGATCGCCACCTGAATGTTTTCTGGGATCTGGGCGTTGAGCCCTGCGTCTTTAAAAAGAGTCAGTATCGCTTCAACTCTTGGGGTTCGGGTATTGTCTTGTTCTCCAAAAAGAAAGGTCGGTGGAATATCAGGATTGGAAATGACACCTGGATTTTTGATGAAACTAATCATTCTACATAATCCAGAGAGGACTTGCTGTTTTGGAAGTACGGTATTAAGGGTTTCTGTATTGTTTGCGCCATTTTGTAGCGGTAAGAATACGGTAGTATTATTTGTATATTGCAATATATCTTTAGCTACTTTTTCTAATTGCCATGATTTTGTGCCAAAAATGACAAGATCAGGAGTATCAATCGTATTCAGGTCATCGGTGGCATGATGCGGACGCACGGTAAAATCACCTGTAATACTTTCTATAGTGAGTCCGTTTTTTTGAATAGCGTTGAGATGGTCTCCGCGAGCAATGAGGGTGACTTGATGTTGGGTTTGTGCTAGTTTTCCACCTATAAAACCACCGACACCTCCGGTACCGTAGATTAGAATTTTCATCTAGTTTAAAATTTATAGTCTTAAAGATAGGGGTTTTTCACTTTCGCGAAAAAGGGAGTCACGAATCAGGAGTCAGGACTAAAACTGAGTGATACATTTTTTTTGTTTTTTAGTCTTGATTCGCGGATCTTTTACGTTGTGAGTCTTTTTTCGCGAACTTGCTTACTAGTGGGCATGAGCAGTAAAATCATTTCAATTCTTAAACATCTTACATAAAGTATTCTTTTTAATGGGGTAACATGCTGCTACTTCTATGAACATTCCTATTATTAACTTTAAATTTTATCTGATGTTAAAAAAAATATCAAACTTAGGCTCCGTATTGAGTAAAACCGAACAACAAATCATTAATGGAGGAAGGCAACAGGCGATTAATGAAAAACCTGGAGATAGATGTAATTTTATATTTAATTGTCCCGTAGGAGAGATTTGTATATGTGGTGATGAAGATTGTACGTACGGTACCTGTAAATACGATTAATCTATATGCTTAAAGGTCGTCTAACACAAGAAAAGTTGGGCGACTTTTTTTATTCAGTTATGATTTTTGGTTCTTTTGAGTCGTGGTTCTTTTTCGCGAAAGCGAAAAAATCAAGAGGTGCGTTTATAACAATGTGGAAACTTTAGACGTTGTGTAGTATGGTATGTGAAAATCATTGTATTTTTACAGTAGCAATCTTATTACTATCTATGGCATCCTCATTTGAACGGTATCAAAAACGCCGATTGGTTTTTTCTTATTTCTCTGTCATCATCAGTATTACATTGGTGTTGTTTTTATTGGGAGGGTTAGGAATTATTGTCATTAATACCAAAAAAGTAGCCGATCATGTCAAGGAAAAGGTAGTATTGTCTGTCTATTTAAAAGATACAGCAAAAGACATTGAGATCAAACAACTTCAAAAATCACTAGCACTTGCCGAGTATACCAAATCTTCTGTTTTTGTCTCTAAAGATGATGCCGCCGAAGCGCATAGCGAAGAGATCGGGGAGAATTTTATGGATTTCTTAGGCTATAATCCGTTACAGAATAGCATTGATGTGTATTTGAAAGCCGATTATGTGTCTCCTATAAAAACCAAAGAGATTTCTGATGAAATTGCCTCTCGGGATTTTGTAGATGAGGTTACCTATGACCAACCCCTTATCGCCTTACTTACAGATAATATCAAACGTATTACCTTATGGGTGCTCATTATAAGCGGTGTTTTTACGTGTATTGCGGTATTATTAATTAATAGCTCGATACGTTTATCGGTATATGCCAAACGATTTATTATTAAAACCATGCAAATGGTAGGCGCTACCAAGCGTTTTATACGTCGTCCTTTTGTGTGGAAGAGCGTGCGATTAGGGATGCTAGGCGCTATTCTTGCGCTTATTGGGATGGCCGTTTTATTGTATTATCTCAATGAATTATTCCCTGATTTGGCCTTATTAGAAGATAAGCTGATGATTGGAGTTCTTTTCTTAGGGATCTTCTTATTAGGTATTTTCATCACGTGGATCAGTACCTTTTTTGCCACCCAACGTTTCTTGAATTTAAGAACAGACGAGTTGTACTATTAGTGAAACTCGATGTTGAGAAGTCTGTAAGACGCACTCAACATTGCAAGTTGAATTAATCCCGTTGCAAGCGGGATCTTTTCAATCATTTTCACAGACTCAACGTTGTAAAGCCTGAAAGGCGTAGGCAACGTTGTAAGCCGAACTAGAAGTTATCTAAAAAGCACTTTTAGTTTATCAAACGGAGCACTTTGATAAACTCAGTGTGACACTTGTCGAAGTTTTTAACCTCTGAGTATCAAAAACCCTTCGACAAGCTCAGGGTGACAATTAGCTTATTTTTAATGAAGGAAAATGAAAAGGGTTGACTTCTTTTTCCGCTTTCGCGAAAGCGTACAAAGGAATAATCTACAAGTCCTTAGGGGTGCGTAAAATATTTTAAAGCCTCACTCGTTTCTTTATCAAAAGAACTTTTGTATGAAACGTATTTTTATAGTCTCATTTTTTATTTCTTTTCTATGTACATCTTGTCTTATTCATAATCCTAAGATAGAAGATTGTGAAATTATAAATATTACAGTGGCAAAGGTATATGAAGGTGGTGTAAAAGATATTGTTTTTGCAGAGGCCAACGGGAGTTTTTACTATATAAACAGAGGATTAGAGCAAGGATACACATTAGAAGAATTTCGTGAGAAAGTTTTAAATAAAAATGTTACTTTGCATCTTGCAAACACACTCATAAAATCTGGATCCAACCATATTGCTCAAATAGCGGTTGGAAATGAGATTTTATTTACAGAGTTTAATTAAAAATACCCGCCTACGCGGACTGAGCCATGGGAGAGCAAAAACGTAAAATTACATCATCAACATCAGCGAAGCATCAAACCGAATTTATTTTTGGTAAGAAAAACTATCAATGGATGCTTATTGGACTTGGGGTGATTGCCCTTGGTTTTATCTTGATGTCTGGTGGAGGTAGTGATGATCCTAATGTGTTTAACCCAGAGATTTATTCTTGGAGACGTATCCGTTTGGCACCAGCGATTGTTTTACTAGGTTTTGGGATTGAGGTGTATGCCATTCTTTTAAACCCTAATAAAGGGAAGAAGTAAGTCGTTACAACATATTTATAAGATTATTTATCAGTTAGGGGGTTGGGTATGTTTCTTTAAAATCCTCAGAAAACCAAATACATTGCAATAGTTTAGAAGAGGAAACTTGATGTTTGAGCTCTGGATAGATTATAGTTTATAGAATGTTTTGGTAAGAATCCTATTATTTCTAGTGGTGCTCATCTCTTTAATTATTTGTGATTTTGTCTTATTAATTACATCTTTCTAATTATGCATACGTTTTCTTACATTAGTTATATAACTTGTTGGATATTTATACAGATACAGATAAAATCAGTAAATGAAACAATATATTAAAAAGGTAGAGCGATTTTTTATACTCATAAGTATCTCAGTGTTGATGCCTACGTGTAGTACTATGAAAAAAGAAATAATGTTTAAGAATGATAGTGCCAATTTACAAGTTAATAATAGTACATGCCCAAGTAATGGGAATTGTGCTATAGAAATCAAAAAAGGATCGTACACAATTGAGACAGATACTACTGGGGCTATGTATCCTTCATTTACTGAGCTAGAAGGTGAGATGGTATCATTTACCTATACGATTCCAGCGAAAGAAGGAGTTGTTGATGGTGACTATAGCGAAACCATTATGTTTCAAATTCCTAAAGGTTTAAAAGGACTTATGGTTCTAGAAGATGAATCTTTATCTGAAGTAAATTTGCTACTTAATAAACAGTGCTTTTGTAGAGGTCAAGCGGGTTATCGGTTAATCACTAAAGGAAGATTAGCTATTAAGAAAAGCGCTACTAATGAAATTAGTTTTGATGTAAGCTATGAATTACCTAGTGTAGATATCATAGTTTCTAGTATAAAATTATAAAATAAAAAAGGGTGCCTATAAACTTATAGAGACCCTTTTTATTTTGAAAAATT
>CAYGQJ010000148.1:0-8686 GCA_964351845.1 uncultured Flavobacteriaceae bacterium
TTAACAGTACCGGATGGAACAGAGGCGGCCTACGAAGCTGCAGGTTGGGTTGGGTTTAACTCGTTGAATGGCGTAATTAACTTTGAAGTAGGCGATACCTTTATAGTAAACAATTTAAACTACACGGTTTCATCAGTATCCCCTAATGAAGTGACGATCACAGGAGGAACCGCTGTTCCTCAAGACCTTGTGATTAATGCGATCGTAAGTAGTGATGATTCAGACTTTATGGTTAGGGCTGTAGGAAGTAATGCGTTTGATGCTAGCGATTTAACAAGTGTTATTCTGCCCAATACGCTAGTGAGTATAGGTGCAAATGGTTTTCGTAATAATGACTTAACGAGTGTCGTACTACCTAATAATTTAGTGTCTATAGGAGGGCAAGGTTTTCGCAATAACGAGTTGACAAGTATTACATTTCCTGAAACTATAAGTAGTATCGGTTTTCGTGCATTTGAAGGAAATCCATTATCTGAGGTTATCGCACTTAGCAGTGTACCGGCTAGTATTACAACAGGAGATAACGATACGTTTAGTAATCGCTCAAGTATAGATTTATTAATACCAGAAGGCACCACACAAGCCTACTTAGATGGAGGTTGGACAGGATTTAATTCTATAAATAGTATTGTTATTGGTACTGAATTTGAAGTAGATGGGCTTTCTTACAGAATCACATCTTTAACACCTAATGAAGTAGTAGTTACGGGAGGTGTGAATATCCCTAATGATCTAGTAGTACCAGAAGTTGTGTCTTTTGGAGGTGAAGGTTTTACCCTAGTAGGTGCAGATTTTAGAGCCTTTGATGCAGAAGGTCTTGACAGTGTCATTTTACCTAACACCCTAAGAAACATCGGTGATTTTGCTTTTGAAAACAATGAGATGCCTTCTGTTGAGATACCCGAAGGTGTTGAAACCATTAGCTTTAGAAGCTTTAGAGGTAATACTTTAACAACAATTACGATACCAAGCACTGTAACATCTATCGCGCAGGATGCTTTTGCAAATAATCCTTTGCAAACTGTCACTGCATTAGGCACGATACCTGCAGCTATTGAAACGCTCACGTTTGGTGACAGAAGTGGTATCGATTTATTTATACCAGAAGGTACTTTACCAGCCTATATTAATGCAGGTTGGATCGGTTTTGCAAGCGTCACAGAAATTACTATTGACATCACCGTAGCGCCCAAAGTATTTTTACAAGGTGCCAGCCTAAATCCTATAGCAGGCGAAGAAAATTTAATGCGTGATAGCTTACGCGAAAACGGCTTACTCCCAACAATTTCCCCCTATGGCGATGGCGCAACCGTAGACCCAACTGTTTTTACTACTACGGGCGCCAACGCCATAGTTGATTGGGTACTCGTAGAATTGCGTTCTGGAGCAGATAATGAAAACACGACGGTTGTAAACAGTACATCTGCATTCCTACAACGCGATGGCGATGTGGTAGATGTAGATGGTGTATCTACCATCACGTTTACAGAAGAAGAAGGCGATTATTTTATCGCCATCAAACATCGTAATCATATAGGAGTGCTTGCTGCCGTACCTGCTGCTTTAAGTAGCACAGCCAGTAGTTTAGATTTTACACAAGATGCCGCTTTCGCGAAAGGAGAAAACCTAGCCTTAACGACCTTAGTAAACGGCACCTTTGCGATGATTGCAGGTGATGCCGATGGCAGTAGCCAGATCTTAAATACAGATATCACAGAAGCATTAACACTGGCAGGAGGTGGCGAAGCCTACGCTACAGCCGATGCAGATATGAATGGTTTTGTACTCAACTCAGATATACAGTTACTCGTTCTTGCAAATTCAGGTACTGTACAACAGTTTGAGTAGTGAAACGCTGTTTTGTAACGTCTGAAAGACGCATAAAAATAAGTGGTAGAACCTGCCTATGAAGGCACGCAGATCGCCAAATATCTAGATAGTTCTCCGGATAAGAAAAATTTCGCGAAAGCGGTAAAATATACATTTAAAAACAACAGATTATGAAAACAAAAGTATCACTTTTATTCGCTTTACTACTATCGGTAGTAAGCGTTGCACAAATCTTTACTAGAGATGGTATCGAGTACCAATTTATAAGTCAAAATGCTGTTGCGGTATTAGGGAGAGCCCCGGGCAATGGAAGTTCTAGTATAACAATCCCAGAAATAATAGAGGCTAGTAATGGACAAATTTTATCTGTAAGAAGAATAGTAGATAGTGCTTTTGAAGGCGACGGACTTGTGAGCGTAACGATTGAAGGTGATCGACTTATACTTATTGAACGAGACGCTTTTAGAAACAATAATCTTAACAGTATACATCTTCCAAGTACAGTATTAGAAATAAGTCAAGATGCTTTTAGAGACAATGTAAATCTTATGGATGTCACCTTAGGAAATAGTCTTACGACCCTTGGCCCAGGCGCATTTAGAAATGCAGATGTAAGAGATATTACACTTCCCGCAACTATGACAGATATTGCAAATGCCGTGTTTAGAGATAATACAGGGTTAAGAAGCATTACAGCACTAGGAACTACTCCGGCAAATATTTCAACCAGTGGTGTAGATAATGATAGTTTTAGAGATCGTTCTGTGATTAACCTCACCGTTCCTGCGGGTGCTGAAGCTGCTTATGCAAATAACGATTGGACTGATTTCTTTAGTGTCAATGGTCAATATACAGGTCCTACAGGAGGAACTTTTACTGCAACTAATGGTTTTACCTACAGGTTTTTATCTGGTAATCCTAATAGAGTTAGTATTACCGATAATAGCAATACGGGAGCTATAGTGATAGGCCCTGTATTACAAACAGGAGGTGTATTCTTTGATGTTGTAGAGCTAGAGCAAGACGCTTTTAGAGGGAATAATATCACCAGTGTCACCCTTCCTAACACACTTATTACAATAGGTAGAGGGGCGTTTTTTCAAAACCAAATCACCAGTGTCACCATACCAAATAGTGTTATAATTATAGACCAAGATGCTTTTAGAGACAATGTAACGCTAACAGACGTCACCTTAGGAAATAGTGTTGCAATACTTGGTGCAGGGGCATTTAGAAATGCAGCTATAATAGAGATTACACTCCCCGCAAGTATAACAACTATAGAAAATGGGGTATTTAGAGATAATGATACTTTAAGAGTCATTGATGCATTGGGTACTACTCCAGCTACTGTTGTAACGGGTGGTGGAGATACGGATAGTTTTGGAAATCGCTCTGTAATAGGCCTTACTGTTCCTGTTGAAAGTGTCGCTTTGTATAATGCGAGTGGTTGGGAAGGTTTTTTTAGTGTAAATGGGGTTTTTGGCGGTGAATTAGGAGATGAATTTATCAATAACAATATTACCTATAAAGTGACTGCTCGTGGTCTACCCAACACGGCTCATATTGTAAATAATACCAATACAGGTGTTTTAAATATCCCAGGATTAGTAACACAAAGTAGTGCAGATTTTAATATTGTAGAGATAGAAGTAGATGCTTTTAGAGATAATGATCTCACCAGCGTCACGATACCTAATAGTGTTGTACACATACGCACAGATGCTTTTAGGGATAATACAGCACTAACAGACGTCACCTTAGGAAATAGTGTTGCCACCTTGGGTCCAGGTGCATTTAGGAATGCAGATGTAAGAGGTATTACACTCCCTGCGAGTATGATAGATCTTAATAATGCCGTGTTTAGAGATAATGCTGAATTAAATGTAGTTACCGTATTAGGTACCACTCCGGCAAGTATTGAAAATAGTGGTAATGATAATGATAGTTTTGGAAATCGATCTGATGTTGGTGTAATTTTTCCTGATGGTTTAGAAACCATTTATGCAAATGCAGGTTGGACTGGTTTTTTTAGTGTCAATGGTGTGTATACAGGTCCAATTGGAAATACGAGAAGGCTTATTAATAATGCTGGCGAGGAACGTACATTTAGGTGGACAGCAAGTGTTCCCAATGAGGCTAATTTGATTAGTCTAGATAACGATAGTGGTGAAATAGAAAATTTTACTGTTCGTAATTCTGTGAATTTTAGGGGAGCAACATTTGCTGTTAAAAACATAGAAAATAATGCTGTTAGAAATAAAGGCATTAGTAGTGTTACGATAGAAAATGGTATTGTAGACATAGGGATTGATGCCTTTAGAGATAATGATCTCACCAGCGTCACGATACCTAATAGTGTTGTAGTCATACGCACAGATGCTTTTAGGGATAATACAGCGCTAACAGACGTTACCTTAGGGAATAGAGTTAGAGCCCTTGGACCAGGCGCATTTAGGAATGCAGATGTAGCAGAGATCATACTTCCTGCAAGTATGGAAAGTATTGCAAATGCCGTGTTTAGGGATAATGAAAATTTAATAAAGGTTACGGCACTCGGTACCACACCGGCAAGTATTGTAACGAGTGGTATTGATAATGATAGTTTTAGAGATCGTTCTCAAATAGACTTAATCGTTCCAGAGGGCACCGAGCAAGCATACTTGGATGCAGGTTGGATCAACTTTAACTCCATCACAGAATTTACTGTAGACATTACCGTAGCCCCCAAAGTATTTTTACAAGGTGCTAGCCTCAACCCTATTACAGGTGAAGAAGACTTAATGCGTGATAGCTTACGCGAAAACGGATTACTCCCTACAACCTCCCCTTATGGCGATGGCGCAACCGTAAACCCAACGGTCTTTACTACTACAGGCGCAAATGCCATTGTAGATTGGGTACGTATAGAGCTTCGTACAGGTGTAGATAGTGATAATACCACTATTGTAAATAGCAAAGCAGCCTTATTACAACGTGATGGTGACATTGTAGATCTGGATGGTAGCTCGAATATCACCTTTACAGAAGAAGATGGTGACTATTTTATTGCTATTATTCATCGCAATCATATAGGTATACTCGCGGCGGTTCCTGCACCACTTAGCAATCAAGCAACTGCCTTAGATTTTACCCAAGATGTCACCAGTGCCAAAGGAGAAAACCTCGCCTTAACCACCTTAGTTAATGGTACTTTTGCCATGATCGCGGGCGATGCAGACGGTAGTAGCCAGATATTAAATACAGATATCACAGAAGGACTTACACTTGCGGGAGGTGGCGAAGGCTACTCTAGTGCAGATGCCGATATGAATGGTTTTGTCTTAAACTCAGATATACAGCTACTCATTTTAGGAAATTCGGGGACAGTGCAGCAGTTTGAGTAAGGAGGGCTTGAATTTGTAACAACTTACAAAAGAATGATCAAAATATCTCAAACTAAAAATAGAGTAATACTCTAAAATAGAGTATTACTCTATTTTAAAAAGAATAAATTATTTAGAAAATGGTCTTTCCGCGCATAGTGATGAGACCATTTTTTGCTTTCGACAAACCTGTGCTGAGTGTCACACTGAGCTCGCCGAAGTGCATAGTCGAAGCATCTAGGTACGAGACCTGCCTGCCGTTGTTCACTGAGCTTAGCCGAAGTGCATAGTCGAAGCATCTAGGTACGAGACCTGTTGGTAGGCAGGTTCACGACCTTAGGGAGAGCGCAGCGGTAAAGCGTACTTAAAAATATAAAAATGTAAAATGATGAAAAATAGACAGATACTTTTCTTATGCGTAGCCTTATGCGCAACGCTTACAAGCTTTGCACAAACTACTTTTACAGTAGATGGTTTAGATTACGAAGTTATTTCTACCAATCCCAACGAGGTTAAACTTACAGGCGGTACACCAGCTACTACAACCTTAAATATACCAGCAAGTGTCATAGATAATGGTACGACGTATAGTGTTACTGTTATAGGATTTGCTGCATTTGGCTTTGATGATACAGGAGACGTTAGCCCGTCTACAATCACAGCACTAACTATACCTAATACAATTACCGTTATTGAAGATTTTGCTTTTAACTCTAACCAGATTACAGGTGCAGTTACGATTCCAAATTCAGTGACTACTTTGGGAGTGTTTCTATTTCGTGGGAACGAAATTACAAGTGCTTCATTACCGAATACACTAAGTGCTATTCCTACCGGCATATTTGAAGAAAATTTATTAACGAGTATAACGCTCCCAGATACCGTAGTAAGTATTGGTAAGGATGCTTTTGCTGATAATTTTCTAACAAGTATCACCATCCCAGATTCGGTTACAAGTATTGAAGAAGATGCTTTTTTTAGCAATAACTTAATGAGCATTACTATTCCTGATTCCGTAACAAGTATTGGTGACGAGGCTTTTGAAGGTAATAATTTAACAAACCTAATCATACCAAGTTCTGTTACCGTTATTGGTGGTGCTGCCTTTGGGCTCAATCCTATCACAGCAGTCACAGCTTTGGGAAATACAGCACCAAGTATGATGATTTCTGCATTTTCGGATGTGACTGCAGCGACACTTTTCATTCCTCAAAATACCTTAGAAGACTATGTAGCAAATGGGTGGAGTGTATTTGGAACCATTGTAGCAGGAGACACCACCTTTGAGAGTGCATTTACAGTAAATAGCTTTAATTTTCTAGTGACCTCTTTGGTACCTTCAGAAGTGACCGTTTTAGGTCAAGAAGGCACTTTGACAAGTATTGATATACCAACAACCGTATCTAATGCTGGTACTACATATAACATCACAGAAATATCTAGCAACGCTTTTAGAGACAATAATTTAACGGCGCTTACACTTCCAAACACTTTACGAGAAATAAATTTTGCTGCTTTTGAAGGTAACGCACTTACAACCTTGGTTATCCCAAATAGCGTAACGGCTTTGGGTAGTTTGGTATTTGATAATAATGCGATTTCAGAACTCACCTTGGGTACTAGTATTACTACTATTTCTAATTTTTCTTTTAGAAATAATCAATTAACCAATGTAACCATTCCTAGTGCAGTTACAACCGTTTTTGGGGGCGCGTTTATAAATAACCCATTAGCAACGGTAACTGTTGAGGGTATAGAACCGCCAAGTGTTAATACAAGCGACAATTTTGACTCTTTTAGTAATCGCTCAAGTATAGATTTATTAATACCGGAAGGCACCACACAAGCCTACTTAGATGGAGGTTGGACAGGATTTAATTCTATAAATGGTGTTTTTGTTGGTTTTGAGTTTGAAGTCAATGGACTAACCTATCGCATCACCTCTCTTAACTCTCTCGAGGTAGCCGTCACAGGCGGTACTGCTATACCTACAGATTTGGTATTACCAGAAGTAGTCCCTTTTGAAGGTGTGAATTATACGCTTGTAGGTGTAGATTTTAGAGCCTTTGATGCAGAAGGTCTTGACAGTGTCATTTTACCTAACACCCTAAGAAACATCGGTGATTTTGCTTTTGAAAACAATGAGATGCCTTCTGTTGAGATACCCGAAGGTGTTGAAACCATTAGCTTTAGAAGCTTTAGAGGTAATACTTTAACAACAATTACCATTCCAAGTACCGTAACGTCTATTGCGCAGGATGCTTTTGCAAATAACCCTTTGCAAACTATCACTGCATTAGGTACGATCCCTGCATCTATTGAAACGCTCACGTTTGATGACAGAAGTGGTATCGATTTATTTATACCAGAAGGCACTTTACCAGCCTATATTAATGCAGGTTGGACAGATTTTCGTTCTATAAATAGTGTCTTTCCAATTGGTTCTGAGTTTGACAATAATGGTCTTTTATATCGCGTCACGTCTCAGGAACCTGCAGAGGTAGAAGTCACAGGTGGTACTTCCATACCTACAGATTTGGTATTACCAGAAGTAGTGCCTTTTGAAGGTGAGAATTATACGCTTGTAGGTGTAGATTTTAGAGCCTTTGATGCAGAAGGTCTTGACAGTGTCATTTTACCTAACACCCTAAGAAACATCGGTGATTTTGCTTTTGAAAACAATGAGATTCCTTCTGTTGAGATACCCGAAGGTGTTGAAATCATTAGCTTTAGAAGCTTTAGAGGTAATACTTTTACAGCGATTACGATACCAAGTACTGTAACTTCTATTGCGCAGGATGCTTTTGCAAATAACCCTTTGCAAACTATCACTACATTAGGTACGATCCCTGCATCTATTGAAACGCTCACGTTTGATGACAGAAGTGGTATCGATTTATTTATACCAGAAGGCACCGAGCAAGCATACTTAGATGCAGGTTGGATCGGTTTTGCAAGCGTCACAGAATTTGCTATTGATATCACGGTAGCCCCCAAAGTATTCTTACAAGGGGCGGCCACAAACCCTATTGCGGGTGAAGAAGATTTAATGCGTGATAGCTTACGCGAAAATGGCTTACTCCCAACAATTTCCCCCTATGGCGATGGCGCAACCGTAGACCCAACGGTCTTTGACACTACGGGTCCCAATGCTATAGTTGATTGGGTACGTGTAGAACTTCGTACAGGTGTAGATAGTGATAATACCATTATTGTAAATAGCAAAGCAGCCTTATTACAACGTGATGGTGACATTGTAGATCTAGATGGTAGCTCGAATATCACCTTTACAGAAGAAGATGGTGACTATTTTATTGCCATTATTCATCGCAATCACATTGGAATTCTTGCTGCAGTACCCGCTTCTTTAAGCAGTACAGCTAGTACGATTGATTTTACGCAAGATGCCGCTTTCGCGAAAGGGGAAAACCTCGCCCTAACCCAAGTCAATGACACCTTTGCAATGATCGCTGGTGATGCCGATGGGAGTA
>CAYGQJ010000149.1:0-8560 GCA_964351845.1 uncultured Flavobacteriaceae bacterium
GGAATCGTAAACGGTTGCATAAAATAGGTATGCACAAGGGTCGCTGCTACGACAGCAAAAAGAATAGAGCTTACCCACTCGCCACTACTACTTTTAGGGTTAATGTCTCTCTCTTTAATATGTGCTGCATCGGTAGCGTAATTGATATAAAATAAATACAAGCCACAAGTTAAAACGACCAAGGCAGTGTCTTTATAGGTATTAAATCCAAAGCTTCTTGCTGTTTCCGTCCAAACCACAGGAAACATGATTAAGTTGACAATAGGGACAAAAAGTAAAATCGTCCACCACCAAGGACGATGAATGATTTTCATGAGTACAACTGCATTATAAACCGGTACTGCAGCCTCCCAAGCGTGTCTTCCTGCTCGTACATATAATTTCCAAGTGCCTAAAAAGTGAACGACTTGTACCGCTAGAAAGAAAATAAACCATTGTGTAATTGTCATGATATGCTGTATTTATGGGTAGTTAGTGTCTCCGTATTTGTTGATGTTACGCAATTAAGAAATATTTAATACATCTGCCATAGAAAAAATGCCTTTTTTTCCAACAAGCCACAAGGCAGCAACAAGTGCTCCTTGTGCAAATCCTACTCTAGAATGTGCCTCGTGGGATAGCTGTAACGTGTCTATTTCATTTTTATAGGTAATGATATGTGTGCCGGGCACTATGCCTTCTCTTTTCGAAACAATAGGAATGCTGTGCGCTTCCATCACACTAGAATCGCTTTCTGTTTCTTTCCAGTTGGTATAGTTGCCAGCATCTATAATTCCTTCGGCCAGCGTGATGGCAGTACCACTAGGAGCATCTAGTTTTTGCGTATGATGGATTTCTTCCATCGATACCTTATAACTGGAATGTGGAGCCATATACTCAGCTAACTTCTTATTGATTTCAAAAAATATATTGACACCAATACTAAAATTAGAGGCATAGATAAAGCTTCCATTTTTTTCTTGACATAAAGTTGTCATCGCCTCATACTGATCTAACCATCCGGTGGTGCCGGAAACGATTGGAATACCTTCATTAAAACAACTCGTGATGTGGGAAACAGCTACATGAGGTAAGCTAAAGTCGATAGCGACATCAACACCTTCAAAACTAAAGGGAGTCACATCATCTTCTTTGATGACAATTTCGTGCCCTTGTGCAAGTGCTATTTTTTCGATGGCTTGTCCCATCTTTCCGTATCCTAAAAGTGCAATCTTCATTAGTCTATATGATACGTGAGTTTAAAACCATAACGAAATGCTTGTCCTAAATCATCTGCGTGAATATCTGGTGCAAAGGTCAAATCATCACTTACATTGTATTGTGATAAGTGGGCATCTACATTTGCTTCAAGGATCTGAAGTACATACATCCCAGCGGTGATTAAAATGGCAAGTTCTTTACGTCTCCTAAAAAAATCTTGGGCATCTATGAGTCCGTCGTCTGTGAATATTTCTGTTGCGTTTCCGTCTGCATCCACTGTCGTAAACTCATCAATACGTCCTGCAAGGCGGTCTTTAAAGGCATTTCTGTAGCGTTTAAATTCTCTGTCACTATCAATAGCAAAAAACACGCCTGTTCCTAAAGCTCCGTAAACAATCGGTAATTTCCAGTAATCTTTATTGTAAGCTTGTCCTAAACCGGGAAGCGTTGCTGCGTAAAAGGCAGCTCTAGCTGGTCTCAAGGGATCAACAAACTGTTGCGCATCGGTGGTAAGATCGTTGCCGTTGTCGTCTGTGACACTAATCTCTTCTGATTGCGCTTTCGCGAAAGCGTATATCAAAAGAAACCCTATAAGTACTATGATTTTTCTATTTAGCACCTTCGATTAATTTCTGTATGCGATTAAAATCTTCTTCTGAAGAAAAAGGAATGGTAATTTTACCTCTTCCATTTTTTGATACTTTCACATCTACTTTGGCTCCAAAGTAATCGGCAAACTCTTTAGTTCCCTTCTGAATAAATTCAGGAGTACCTTGTTCTTTTGGAAGTTCTGTTTCAGAAGTATTGTGGTAATTTTTTACAAGCGCCTCTGTTTGTCTCACTGATAGTTTATCTGCGATAATTTTTTCATAGAGATCTAACTGGTCTCCTGTGTTTTCTATATTAATGAGCGCACGACCATGCCCCATAGATAGGAAGCCGTCGCGCATCCCTGTTTGAACAATAGGGTCTAGTTTTAGTAAACGCAAGTAATTGGCAATCGTGGACCTGTTTTTACCCACACGCTCACTCATTTGTTCTTGCGTCAGTTGTATTTCGTCAATAAGTCGTTGGTAGGAAAGTGCAATTTCAATGGGGTCTAAGTCTTGGCGCTGTATGTTTTCTACCAGTGCCATCTCCAAGCTCTCTTGATCATTTGCGATACGTATGTAGGCAGGAATGGTCTCATTACCCACAAGCTTTGAGGCTCTAAAACGTCTTTCTCCGGAGACCAACTGGTATTTGTTAAAGCTTACTTTACGAACCGTGATAGGCTGTATAACGCCTAGTTCTCGTATAGAAGAAGCGAGCTCTCTAAGGGTTTCTTCATTAAAGCTAGTCCGCGGTTGGAAAGGATTTACCTCAATATCCTTGAGATCTAATTCAACAATATTCCCTACTACCTTATCGGCATTTTTGTCTTCAGCACTTTTAATATCATTTTCAGGATCTTTCAATAAAGCTGAAAGTCCGCGTCCGAGTGCTTGTTTTTTTGTCGCTTTAGCCATATACTCTAGCTATTGTTTTTTGTAATAAGCTCTTGTGCTAAGCTTAAATAATTAGTGGCTCCTTTACTTGCAGCATCATAATTAATGATGCTTTCTCCATAACTAGGCGCTTCACTTAATCGTACATTACGTTGTATAATGGTTTCAAATACCATTTCACTAAAATGTTTTTGAACTTCTTCTACCACTTGATTTGACAATCGTAATCTAGAATCATACATAGTTAGTAAAAGTCCTTCTATATCTAGGTCTGCATTATGTATTTTTTGGATACTTTTAATAGTATTTAACAGTTTTCCGAGCCCTTCAAGTGCAAAATACTCACATTGTATAGGAATAATAACCGAGTCCGAAGCCGTAAGGGCATTTAATGTAAGCAGTCCTAACGAAGGCGCACAGTCTATTAAAATATAATCGTATTGATCTCTTAAATGACCAATTGCTTTTTGCATCATATACTCTCGATTTTCTTTATCAACGAGTTCTATCTCGATGGCTACGAGGTCTATATGTGCAGGAATGATATCTAAATTAGGCGAACTGGTGCTAATAATAGCTTCTTCGGCAGTGTTTGTATGCTCTAGAAGTTGATAGGTTCCAATTTGAACGGTATCCACATCAATACCAAGCCCAGAAGTAGCATTGGCCTGAGGGTCAGCGTCAATGAGAAGTACTCTCTTTTCAAGTACACCCAGTGATGCTGCTAGATTTACAGAAGTTGTTGTCTTGCCGACACCTCCTTTTTGATTTGCGATAGCAATTATTTTGCCCATATAGATTTGAGGAAATTTAAAAGGTAAAAATACAATTTATAATGAGTAAATAAAATGCTTTCAAAATTTAAACCCGCATTACGCATTAGAACTTCGTGATGAGGCTTGAAGAATTAATAAAATAGGACGTTTTCTGAGTTTTAGCATAGCAGTTTACCTTGAGCGTAGTCGAATGGCTATGGTTAAACTCAAAAACGTAATGTAATGGTGTATTTTAAAGCTTTTTGGAGTTGCAATAGATTTTCTATTTAAAAATAATAATTAAAGCCAAGTGTGAAATTTTCATTGTTTACAATAAGCGGAATCACTGTATCATTGGTTGGGAAAGAGAGGTTATTTTCATATTCAGATAAGTAAGAAAATGTGACTCCGATGTGTTTTTGGTTAGGAAGTTGGAATCGAGCACCCACTCTTGGAACAAGCAGGGTGTTGCCGCCTGTGATGTCAAAAGAAAATCCATCGATGTCTCCCTTAAAAGAATCAGACGTGACACCTATACTAATGCCTGCAAAAGGTTTGATTTTTCCTGTTTTGTTTAGTTGGTATTCAAGACCTAGAAAAGCTCTGTAACTATTCACGCGAAAATTTGTAGGGCTTGCTAAATTTCCAAAATCAGTATCTCCTGAAAAATTAGCACTTCCTTCTAAAGACACAAATAGGTTGCCTTGAATAGCGCCAAAAAAACTAGGCGATGTAATGACTCCCGCCTGTATTTGTGCAGAGAGGAGTGATTCTGTACTCGAATTGTCAAAAAAGCTGATAGCGTTCAGGCCAGTACCTATTCCTACGTAAAAACTAGCTTGGTCAGTATTGTGTGTGGTGGCATTTTTCACTTCTTTTTCAGTAGGTGCGTAGGTACTATACTCACAAGCATTATACAAGTCTACTACTCTGCGAAGTGCGGGTCCATTAAAACGGTCTTCATTATTTAACGCGGCTCTTATGGTGTTGCAATCATTAAATACAACCGCAAGTCTTCCTGGGATTCTGTTGGATTTCTGAGCTGTATGAATCACGGTATTTTTTCCGTTTTCTACAGCCACAAGGTATTGCGAATTATTAATGATGTAGAGATTCCCTTTTCCAGAAACAATGCTAGATGCATAATAAAGAGTTCCATCAATTGTTTTTTTGGTAAGTGAAGTATTTCCTAGGGTAATTGAATTTACCTGATCAAAAGTATAAGTGGTTACTTTTAAATCTTTTTTTAAAGATATCGTCTGGCTTTCATAGTCAATGAGAACACGTCCTTTTGTAGTTCCATTTTCGGTAGTGATGGTCCCAGTAGTATAATTTTGAGCTATAGTAGTCGTAATTGATAGAAGTAGCGAAAAAACAAAGAGTAGGATATTTTTTTTCATAGTGGTAGTTTTTTTAATAATTGCATCAAAAAATATGCCTTAGTGGTCGAAATCACTATGAATTACTTACATACAAAAAGAGGCTGTCTCAAAATGAAGACAGCCTCTTTTAAATGTATATAAAATTTATTACTAATTACCTTGTAACAAGACATTGTCAATACTATACTCGTCATTACTTCCGGTACCTCCTGCTATATCTCCTTCCAAACGGATATAAATAAATGCGGCATTAGCAACTGATGCGCTAAAACTTGCCGATCTACTTACAGAAACAAATCCTAAGCCATCTGAAGTGGTTGGGGATGAATAATCCAATGAGGCAACTGGTGTGTATGTAATATTATCGGTAGAGTAGGAGAAATTTAAACTATTACTTCTATTTTGATCATTATTTACATAGATGTTATAGCTGATCATCAAATTACTTAATGCTGCTCCAGTAGTATTTTGAATTCTAAAATCAAATGACCCAGGGGTAAAGTCACTTCCTCCAGGTTGAACTCCTAAGGTTGTGTTTCCTGCTCCATCTACATCAAAAGCATAGATGCCACCGGTACTCACTCCTCCTGTGCTTGTCCCTCTAGCGAAATCTCCACTTGTTTGAGTACCTCCATAATTTAGAGTACCGCTATTAAAGCCACTAGCAATAACAATATCAGAATCTAGCTGTCCTGCTGCTGGGGTTGGTGCAAACCCTGCTCCTGTAAATGATTGAAAATTTTCAGAATATAATGTTGTTAATGGGGTTGGGCAGGCAACGTCACTTACAAAAGTTCCGCCTACAACGCCAAGAATAGGAGAGTCCCAAGACCAAGTTCCAGAAGTTCCAGAACAATCATTTACCCCTGTTGGTTCGTTGTTAAAAATATGAGAGCCACTCCAAGTGACAGCGCCTTCTCCTGCAATAAAACCAGTTGTGGTTATTCCGTCTCCACTTGCAATAGTGCATGTTGTAAGATTTCCATTTGGCGTACAAGAACTTTGTTGTGCAATACCATTAAAGACGGTAGTGCTCAGTGTAGTTTGTGAGGTAATAGCACTTTCTCCATCTGTCTTTGTAATCATAAGGTTAAATGTCTGTGTAGACAAATTATCTAAAGGGGGTGGGCATGCTTCACAAACATACGTTCCTGTAATAGGATTTACAGGAGCTCTTTCAGTATTTCTGGAAGCTAATATTGAGCTTTCAGCGCCTCTAAAAGAAACTGTGTTTATTTCTAGTATTTCTTCTTCAACTCCCGTTGTCATTGTAAATGAAAACTCATTGGAAGAAAAAGAAATTTCTTTTTTGTTTCCTATTTCTGAAATTTGATCTGTAAAAACACTCACTATTTCACCAGAAGCTAGAATGAGATCTGCTGTTGCAGAGCGGCCATCTTCAGAAAGTATTACATCAAGAGCGCCTCTATTCTCACCATTTGTAGTGGTAAATATTCCTTTGTAATTTTCAATTTCAAGAGCAGCAATTTCAGAAGAACTATCTGTATTCTCCTCGGTACTACATGCGATAAATAGTGTAGCTAGCATGCAATAGGATAAAATCTTTTTCATAAATACTTTAATTTATTAATTATAAAGCGAAATTACATCTCTTATTTTAAAGTACTCATTATCTTACTGTTAATATTAAAAATGAATTATTTTATCGTTTAAGTGCATTGTTTATACGACAAAAAGCACAAAAGATGCTAATAATACATCTTTTGTGCTTTTTTGTGTTAGTTCATCGTATGCTTTCGCGAAAGCGTACTATTCAAAATAACTAAAGGTATCTCCGTCTTTAATGTTTAAAAGCGTCTCGTAAATTAATTTGATGACGTTTTCTACATCCTCACGGTGTACCATTTCTACAGTAGTGTGCATATAGCGTAATGGTAATGAGATTAATGCCGAAGCAACCCCTCCATTACTATAAGCAAATGCATCGGTATCTGTACCTGTAGCGCGAGATAAAGCAGCACGTTGAAAAGGAATTTTTTTCTTTTCAGCCGTTTCTGTAATAAGATCTCTCAGTTTCTGTTGTACCGCTGGAGCATAGGCAACTACTGGGCCTTTACCTATAGCCGCTTCTCCTTGTACTTTCTGATCTATCATAGGAGTTGTCGTATCGTGTGTAACGTCAGTGACAATAGCAACATTAGGTTGTATGCGATCTGCGATCATTTGTGCACCGCGCAATCCTATTTCTTCTTGTACAGAATTTGTGATGTATAATCCGAAGGGAAGTTTTTTCTTGTTTTCGTGTAAAAGCCTTGCAACTTCTGCAATCATAAACCCTCCAGCTCTATTATCAATGGCTCTACAAACAAATTTGTCATCATTTAAAATATGAAATTCATCAGGGTAGGTGATCACACATCCTATATGAATTCCCATTTCATGAACTTCATCCTTGTCTTTTGCGCCAACATCTATAAATATGTTATTAGGTTTTGGAGGTTCTTCTTTAGCGCGATTGCGGGTGTGAATAGCAGGCCATCCAAACACGCCTTTAATAATTCCTTTTTTAGTATGAATATTTACGATCTTAGAAGGAGCGATTTGGTGATCACTTCCTCCATTACGTATCACATATAATAATCCGTTATCAGAAATATAATTTACATACCAAGAAATCTCATCAGCATGCCCTTCTATAACAACCTTGTATTTGGCTTTTGGGTTGATGACGGCTACGGCAGTTCCGTAGGTATCTGTAATAAATTCATCTACATATGGTTTTAAGTAATCCATCCATATTTTTTGCCCATCCCATTCATAACCTGTAGGAGCGGCATTGTTGAGATATTTTTCTAAGAAAGCTATCGATTTTTTAGTAAGTATACTTTTTGAAGACATCTAAAATATTTTTTTATAAAAATAAGAATATTAATACGAAGTTAATAGCGTTATATTACTGTATTCTTTAATTTTGAAATGATTTTAGCTTAAAGCGAAATAAAAAAAGCAATGCGTATATTTTTAATGCTTCTCTTATTAGTAGGGTCCTTCTCAGGATGGGCGCAGGACACGATACCCGAATCAGAAGATAGGGAAGTGGAATATTACATCATACAGGGAGATACTATACCAAGAAGTGCGATAGATCTTGATGAGGTCATCGTGTTTAAGCCTTTAGCGTTTGACTCAAAAGAAGAGCGTAGGCGCTATCTGATCCTTCGTCGTAAAACTCGTAAAGTTTATCCCTATGCAAAACTTGCGGCAGACAGGTTGGTGGCATTAAATAATCGGTTGGATTCTATAACTTCAAAATCTGGCAAGAAAAAGTATACCAAAATCATTCATAAATATCTTGAAAATGAATTTTCTACAGAGTTAAAAAAGTTGACACGTACAGAAGGTCAGATTTTAATTAAGCTTATACATAGACAAACAGGAGAAACTGCTTTTGAATTAGTTAAACGATTGCGAAGTGGTTGGAAAGCCTTTTGGTATAATACCACAGCGAGCGCATTTGATATCTCTCTTAAAAGAGAATACGACCCATTAAACGTAGAAGAAGATTATTTGATAGAAGATATCCTTCAGCGATCCTTTCAATCAGGTATCCTAGAAAGAAGGAACTCTGTGTTGGATTTTGAGTATTGGGATTTGTCAAACAAGTGGAAATCTCCTCCTAAAGAAACAAATTAAAATATTGCTTTTAGTAATCTCATGAATGGCATAGGAAATTGCTAATTCTTGCCTCTTTTTTAGTGTACTAATAATAAGGAGT
>CAYGQJ010000150.1:0-8553 GCA_964351845.1 uncultured Flavobacteriaceae bacterium
ATTGTATTAGGCAACGAAACACTTGTTAAACCATTAGAAATAAACGCACTACTTCCTACAGCAGTAACTGCAAAATCTGATCCTCCGTTGCTCACAGTTTCATTGATGTTGAGGTTTTGAGGAACTGCATTCCCCCCTGTAACGCTCACTTCGTTAGGAGATAATGAGGTTACCGTGTAATTAAAATTATTTTCAGTAAAAGTATCTCCAACTTCAAAATCAATTACTCCATTTACCGAGTTAAATCCTACCCAACCAGCAGTAGCGTAGGCATCTTCCGTAGTGTCAGGAACTGTTAAATCAATATTTTGACGATTTGAGAACGTATCTCCTTGAATGGATGGTGGCGTTGTATTCAAGGATGTTATTGTATTCAGCGGATTGTTTGAAAATGCCAAACTGGTAATACTAGCGACATTTTCAGGAAACGTTATAGTTGTAAGTGGATTATTTTCAAAAGATCGAAAGCCAATTGTTTCTATACTATTTGGTAAAGTCACACTTGTAAGATCATTACTTGCAAAACACCTATTCGGTAAGTCTGTAACTCCTTCTGGAATTACTACCGATGTTAATGCATTAAATCGGAATGCTAAAGATCCTATAGTACGAATTGTAGTAGGGAATGTGACACTTGTCAAACCAGAAGAGGTAAACGCTCCATCTCCAACTCCAACTACTGTAAATACGGTCCCTTGAATTGTTACAGTTTCTGGAAGTACTAAATTTGTGGGTATGTTGGTGCCCCCTGTTACTTCTACCTCGTTAGGATTCAAAGCGGTAATTTGATAGAAAAGCCCCCCAACATCAAACGTATTTCCTGTTTCTAGTGGTACTTCCCCATTAACGGTTGCAAATCCTGTCCAGCCAGCTGTTGCATAATCTTCCTCAGTATTTGTAGGTACTGTTAAATCAATATTTGGGCGACTGCCAAAAAATGAATCATTACTTCCAGAAAAAAGACTTGCAGGTGTTAATCCTTCTGCAATAACTTGGGTTAGCGGATTAGTTCTAAAAGAATTTATACCAATAGAAGTAATACTAGCAGGTATTGTAACCGAAGACAAATCGTTATTTCTAAATACATGATTTGGAATAACCGATAAACTTTCAGGAATCGTAAGGTTTGATATATTATTAGCCTCAAAAGCAGCATTGCCTAAATTTGTTACAGAATTTGGCAAAACAAGATCTCCTCCTATTTGGTTTAATCTAAATGCTCTTATACCAATAGTTTCAACACCATTTGGTATAAAAATAGTTGTGAGTTGGTTCCCCGTAAATGCATCATTCCCAATATTTCTTATCGTATTTGGTATGACAACACTTGTTAAACCCGCACTTTCAAATGCGGTATTGCCTAAGGCAACGACAGTAAAGTCGTTAATGCCATCGTTTACGATATCAGGAATTACGAGGTCTGAAGTAGGAGGTGTGCCTCCAGTAAGTGTTACTTCATTAGGACTGGTAGAAGTGACTGTATAATTAAGTCCATCTACGGTAAAGGTTTGTGCAAAGCTTGTAAGCGTTGCACATAAGGCTAGGCATAAGAAAAGTAAATTTCTATTTTTCATCGTTTTTATTTTTTTAAGTATGCTTTATCGCTTCGCTCTCCCTTTGGTCGTGAACCTGCCTGCCGGTAGGCAGGTCTCGCAAGCTCGGTTTCGTACTTCGACTACGCTCAGTATAAACTTCTGCGTCACTACGTTCCTTGAAAGCGTACTTAGCGTATTTATAGGTATCTATTAAAAATTAGTACACTGTGTTTATTATTCTTGTTTTCATACTGCTTCATGCTGATCGCTTTAATTTTAGTAATAATGTCATTGGTGTATCTAGTTTATCTACTCATTGTCAATTAATTATGCCGTAAGACTCTCCGTTAAAATAAATGGATTCAATCGCTTGATTTGCGTCTAACACTAGCGTTAATTTTCGTATGCCATAGGGACAATCTGCGCCCGTCCATAATTCTCCATCAATGATCGTAAGTGACCACATAAAACCTGCGGCATTGTGCCAACTTAGGAGACCATTTGAAAGAACGATTTGAACTTCGTGCCATTCATTTTCTACAGGTATTCGTTCATAGAGTCCTACAACAAGTGACGGGTCTGAAATTTGAGCATTTGCCAAATCATTATTCTGTAAACCTTCTGCCAATGAAGGGGAAGCGTTTAGTAATCTTTTAGAAATAGATTCGATGTAATAATCAGGTTCCCATTCTCCAATAAAATCTGCAGGCCACGTAGCATTGTCAAACCACTGATGACTTATCACCTCAAGCCCAAACTCTGGCCATTTTCGATATACATGATGCATAAACTCGTGTTGGAACCATTGTGGATGGTATGCTCTTACTTCTACTTCGTGATAGGAACCAACACCTAGGTGTGTTGGCTTTCTAATAAACCAAGCATCATCAGATAAGAACAATGGGAGACCTGCTCCATATACTCCCATACCCCCTGTAACAAAAAATCGATCATAACCTGCACCAGTACCTGGTACTCCTGATGGAGCAATTACCCACCAGAAATCTGTTTCTTCAGCTATGTGATTGGGTACAGCATCCACCATAGACTCCGCATCGGGATAACTCACAATGATGTTTCCATCATCTGTATACTCCACCGTAGTACAATCATCTAGGATATGAATTCTTAGGTCTATTTTTAACCCACCAGTAATGGCTTGCACCCATCTTCGAAACAAAGCCGTGGCTACTTGCAAAAGACGACCATCATTTGCTATAATTTCTGGGGCTATATTTAGGTTAACCGTTTCTGGGGTATAATTAGGCAATGTAGGACGTGTTACCTCAGCACAAGGAGCTATTACAGCTGTCATCGTAAGTGTTTCAGTACCTTCAGGGTTGCCCAGTGCTATTATTTGTTCTAGCATTCTAAGACCATAGTAGGCCGTTGGGTTACCAAAATTAAAAGAACAATCTGCACAGTGAGAATTAGAAGAAATAGTCTCCCAAGTACCATCAGAAAAGGGCATCAGATTAAAAATATGATCGATCTTTTCTTGTGCTTGTTCTAATCTTCCGGCTTCCAGATCTTCTTGGCTTAAGAGTAACGTTTCCAGCGCTAGTAACTGATCAGATGAAAATGACTCTTCACCTCCATTTTCTTCAACAAAAGATTCAAAAAGATCACTAGCTGTCACAATATCATCTGCTGTGTCAGTATCCATAGGTATTTCAGTATCATCAGGAGTCGATACCTCCTCAATATCGTCAGATGCTTTACTACAAGAAATGAATAACAGGATTGCTACTAAAAAAAAATAAGTGAAAATGTAGCTTGTTTTGTACATGATATTGTCTCGTTTTACTGTTCTTTTCTATAAGGTTTGTATAAGGTTTGTATAAGGCTTGTATGAGGTCTACCTCTTATGAATTTGTATATATATCTTTTTAAGTCTAGTCATTACACCTATATAGTTTAAACATTGTTTCATTTTACACCTAGAGACCTCCTATTCGGTTATTAAAATTCTTCAATTCAAAAGTATCAAGAGTTGTGATTTATCAGACAGAGACATAGGCCTCAAATAAGCCTCGATTCATTTAATATATTGACAATCAATTATATAAAAATTAATAACTTATACAGCATCAAGTATGAATGGGAAAAATCAGCGTTAAAGCTGAAAGCCTTCCTCACTTTCTACATAGGTTCATATCATAGAACTTTGTTATGAGAGTTAAAAACGCAATTAAGCCAGATACTTTCTTAATTTGAGTAGGATTCCCAATAACCGTATTCAAAAATCCAGCGTAGCGTCTAATTTTGAAGTAGTATCAAGCGTAATAGATTTTCTGTAGAAGAATATGCGACACAATCTATTTTAAATTCAGAAAGACATAATGCTCCCTTTTTAGAAATTATATTGATTTCTATGCGCTTAAGAGGTGTTAAGACTAGCTTTCTATTTATATATGTTGCTCAATATGAGCAATAATATCGACGTTAGGATCGATGTCTAGTTTTTTACGAATACGATAGCGTTTAGACTTCACAGAAGAAATGGATGTATTTAAAACTTTACTTACTTCAATAGTAGTCAACCCCAATTTTATAAGATATAATAGTTCTTTCTCTTTGGTATTAAATTCAGGGAATTTTTGATCTAACAAAATTTTAAATTCCATGGTTACCTCATCTATATACGATTGTAACCCTATGGTATCTTTTTGAGTGGTTTTTTCAGAAAGTAAAGAAGCTGATAAGGAACGTAGTGCAGTTTTTCGTTTACCCTCATTTTCATAGGTAATAATCTCTTTGATATCATCTAAGGTTTTATTGAGTACTTCTTCGGTAATAGAATTTTCAATGACAACTTTCTTAAGTTCGTTTTCACGATTAGCCAAGGCTAGGTCCGACTTGACTTTTTCCATTTCGCTGAGTGCTAACTCCTTTTTAGCCAAAGCAATTTTCTGTTTTTTCCCTTTTATGATAAAATATATAAAAACTAATGCAAGTAATACTACTACGAAAAGCAGTATGAAGTACATGCGCTTTTTTGCTTCCTCCGCCTGTAGTGACAGAGCTGCAACCTCTTTTTCTTTTTCAAATTGAGAATTCAATTCTAACTTTGTAAAGCGATTCAATTCTTCAATATTATGTATAGAGTCTAAATATGTTTTTGAAATTTTGTAATCCTCATACGCCTTTTTATAATCTCCCTTAAGTTTATATATGGTATGTCTACTATAGTACTCATTTTCTAATTGCTTTTTATTACCGATCGCTTTTGCATAAAAAATAGCACTATCTATCAAGATCATAGCTTTGTCATAGTCGCCTAAAGTACGGTATATGTAGGATAGATTCGTATAGTGTGAACTGACGCTTTTATATTCTCTTTTAGCCTTCATTATGGTAATGCTTTCCTCAAAAATGGGAATCGCTTTATCATATTCTTTTAACCTAGTATACAGGAAGGCAATATTGGAATTGGTCGTGACAAGTGCATTTTCAGACTGATCTACTTCTTTTGCTTTTTCAAAATAATAGAACGCAGAATCTGGTTGCTTTGATTTATCATACACTAATGCCAAATTGTTAAATGACATTGCCAGATCAAATGAATGTTCTTTTCCTAAAGCCTGCCTGATTTTTATAGCTTTTCTAGTGTAGGATTTTGCTTTGCTAGCATCTCCCTTTCCATAATATAAATTCCCTAAATTATGATAGGAACGTCCCATTGCTATGGAGTCATTCATCTTCTCCCTAATCGTTAAAGCTTGTAAATAATAGTGTAATGCATTTGCTTGATCCCCTTGATCATGTGCATATTCTCCAAATTCATTATAAATATCTGCAAGATGCCTTGTGTAATACTCACTCGTGTAGTTTTTATCTTGCATGTATATCAAAACAGTCTTTACTATTGCCTGTGCTTTTCCTACATTAAACGTTTGGGTATGTGAAGCAAGCTGCAATTGAAGCGGTATCCTTATAGAATCTGAGGTGGCTTTTTCTATTTTGAGTTGAAGCGCACTGACAATGCTATCTTGAGATTGTACAGACGGCGAGTAGAAAAATATAAAGACTACTAAAAGAAATAAAAGTGCTTTATTCACCATATTCAGTAAGGGGTTGTATGTAGGCGTTAGAAAACAATGTAGACCTCAAAAATATGCAATTGCTACCCATAAGATACGGATTTAAAGCAAAACGAGGCTCATTTGAGGCCCTTGTAGCGCTCATTTCAAAATGTCACAAGCATTTGAAATGTAAAAGGAACAGCATAGCTATGCTATTGCTTTTTGTGCGTGTGACTCTTAACTTACTAACATATATCTATAGTGTAAGTAGTGTAGAAATATAACGTTTAGTTGTAATAGGTATCGTTTTCACATTGGATCTAACGCTATAGTGTTCAGATATTAGTGAAGTACGCTTTCAAGGAACATAGTGACGCAGAAGTTTATACTGAGCCCAGCCGAAGTACGAAATCGAGCTCGCAAGATTCACGACCGTAGGGAGAGCGAAGCGTTAAAGCATACCCTCTACCTGTATTATTCAAATTTTGAATCAAACTGCTGTGCTGTTATAAAATTTTCAAGAACACCCAATTGAATATCTGAGTTGAGCACAAACCTATTTATATACACAGCAACCTATTTTAGGGCCAGTAAAAACAAAGGGTAGTAAACCCCAGGGCAAGCCCTAGACCCTGAAAATCGACCCAAGGGTCAAGGGTCGAAGGTCGAGGGATTAAACCATAGATCCCGCTAAAAAGCGGGATTAGTTCAACTACTTATTTTGAATGCGTCTTTCAGACTTTACAAAACAGCGTTTTACTAATAATAAAAATGGCCTCATCCTTACCCCAAATAAGGAAAAGACCATCTTCTGAACTACAACCTAGTTATCTTTTAATTAATTGCTTACTTATACTTCCAAAAGCACCCTCAATTCGAACAAAATAGGTCCCGTTAGCGATTCTTGAAATGTCCATTGATATTTCATTTAAAATACCATTTGGTTGGTTGGTGGCTACACGTCTGCCTCTTACATCATAAATGGCAATCATATCTATAGGCAATCCATTAGGATTAGAAATAAAGACTTGATCACGTGCAGGGTTAGGATACATGCTGAGACTATCACCTGTAATATCTTCTACACTAAGATTGTCATCTACTGTAAGTTGAAATTCGCAACAATTTTCATTACCAAATTCATCTGTAGCACAAAGTGTTACTGTATAAACATCTTCATCTAACAATGTTCCTGGAAGTGGATCTTGTGAAAATTGGGCAATAGGATTTGTACAGTTATCTACTGCAGATGCCTCCCCTGTGGCGAAGTAATCAGGTACTTCAAAGGTCGTGTTGCCTTCTTCTAATACAACGGTCTGATCGTCTGGGCAGCTCACTATCGGAGCGATCGTATCTTCTACCGTTACTATGGCTTCACAGGTACTCGTGTTACCACTACCATCTGTTACCGTTAAAATGACGGTATTTTCTCCAAGGTTGGAACAATCAAATGAAGTAGCATCTATACTAAGCACTATATCACTACAGTTATCTGTACTACCACCATCAATTTCAGGAGCTGTAATCGCAGCATTTCCAGTTGAATCTAACTGTACCGTAATATTTTGACAAACCGCTTCAGGAGCTATCGTTTCTTCTACAGTCACTGTAGCAACACAAGAGGCTTCATTACCATTGATATCAATAACGGTTAAAGTCACTGTATTTTCTCCAATATTGGAACAATCAAAACTAGTGATGTCAATCGCAGAGGATGCAATCCCGCAATTATCAGTACTTCCTCCATCTATAGCGTCGGCTGTAATAACGGCATTTCCACTTTCATCTAACTGTATGGTGATATCCATACAAGAAACTTCTGGAGCTATAGAATCTTCTACTGTCACCGTAGCTTCGCAAGAGATCGCGTTTCCACTAGTATCTGTTACCGTTAAGGTAACGGTATTTTCTCCAACATTAGAACAATTAAATGAGGTTGTATCTATACTTAACGAAGCAACACCACAATTATCAGTACTACCATCATCTATATCTGAAGCTGTGATACTTGCATTTCCAGTTGAATCTAATTGTACCGTAACATTTTGACAGAGCGCTTCTGGCGCCATCGTATCTTCTACCGTCACTATGGCGGTACATGAATCACTATGATCATCAACACTCGTTACGGTAAGTATGACGGTATTCTCTCCGATATTGGAACAATCAAAACTAGTGATATCGAGTGCTAGAGTTTCAGCATTTATAGAGCCGCCATCTACTTGCGCAGCAGTAATGGTGGCTACTCCGTTTGCATCTAGTTGTACGGTAATGTTTTGACATACGGCTTCTGGTACAACTTGATCTACGACCGTTACTGTAGCTTCACATGTTGCGATATTCCCACTATCATCTGTAACTGTTAGAGTTACTGTGTTATCTCCAACATTTGCTGAAGTAAACGTATCTTGAGAAATATTTAAAGAAGCAACACCACAATTATCGGTACTTCCGTTATCTATTTGCGATGCAGTGATTGTTGCATTCCCATCGGTATCTAATTGTATGGTGATATTTTGACAAAGTGCTTCGGGAGCAAGCATATCTTCTATCGTTACGGTTGCTTCACAGCTATCACTACTACCATCTGTATTTGTTACCGTAAGCATAACTATATTTTCTCCAATATCGGAACAATCAAAACTGTCTACATCAATCACTAGTGTTTGTATAGTAGGATCATTTGCATCCCCATCAAATACATCTGCAGCTGTGATACTCGCGGTTCCATCTGCATCCAATTGTACGGTAATATCTTGACATGTAATTTCAAATGCTACAGGCTCACTACAATCTGGGGTATAATCAAAAATTTGAGATCCTAGTTCGCCTTGACAATCAGCTCCTTCAAAATTAAAACCTACCAAAGGATCAAAAGGACCACAGGCGGTAAAAAATTGATCATCAAAAGGGTTGGTGGCATCAAAACATACAGACGGATCTTCTCCGGTTGCTCCGGGAAGGAAACGTATTTTTACATGAACGAGTGCTAC
>CAYGQJ010000151.1:0-8492 GCA_964351845.1 uncultured Flavobacteriaceae bacterium
CTAACCCAAGTCAATGACACCTTTGCAATGATCGCTGGTGATGCCGATGGGAGTAGCCAGATTCTTAATACAGATATTACCGAAGCCTTAGGCCTTGCAGGAGGCGGAGAAAGTTACTCCACCGCAGATGCCGATATGAATGGCTTTGTATTGAACTCAGATATACAATTGCTCGTACTAGCAAATTCTGGAACCGTGCAGCAGTTTGAGTAAAAGTAACTATAATACATTTAAAAGGGCTTTCTACTTCTTGTGGCAAGCCCCTTTTTTATTATACCGCTTCGCGCTCCCAATAGACAAAACCTGTACCGAATTTGATTTTTTACTCGATGCCTCGACTATGCGTAGCACAAGTTTCGCTCAAGCGTATTTGTAAAATTAAAACGAATTATAGGGCAAGATTTTTGGTTCAAAATACTTAATACTGAGCTTTAAAAAAAGTAAATAGTATACATCAGTTTGTGTGAATCTAACACTTTGAGGTGTCATCGAGGTGTCGTTTTTAAAAAAAAGAGGTGTCAAACGACACCTCTTTGTATTTTTACGCTTGTAAACATCACTCAAATCTTTATGAAATCCTATCTACTACTTTTTCTTTTTTCTCTAGGATCGTTTTATGCCATACCGCAAGAAAGAGAAACTACTATTAATGATCTTAAAGAAAAGATTAAAAAGGCAAATACAGACTCTTTACGTATCAAACTAAAATTTGATTTAGTTGAAATTTATGGAAAAAGATACGATCTACGAGCGAGAGAAGAGGCTCAAAATCTGATTATTGATATTCTGAATACCATAGAAAAAAACAAATGGGAAAGTCCAATTTTTCAGCGTATGAAGGCGGAGAGTCTTCAAAATATGGCGACTTTTAAAATAGACGAAGATAAAGTTGTGGAAGCATTGCAATGGCAACAGAAAGCTATCGATTATAGCACTATTATAAAAGATACTCTTGTTACAGGAGCGGGCTACTATGTATTGGGGCGTATATATGGTGAAAGAAATGATACGATTAATGAAAAACTTAGTTTAAAAAAATCTATAGCTACTCTTGAACAACTTAAGACGAAAGAGGGTAAAATTTTTCTAGCTCAATCACTTAATCAATTAGCCAATTTTTATAACTTTCAAAAAAAAATTGATTCTGCAAAAGTGCTATATAAACGAGTGGCAACACTAGACAACGGGCGTTATGCTAGTAGTATTAAAAGCAATTTAGGATCGATTTATTTAAAGGAAAAGAACTTTAAGCAAGCGTTACCTTTGTTTAAGGAATCTTTACGTTTAAAAAGTAAATTAGATCTTAAAGGAAAAAGCGTGGTTTATTACCAAATGAGTAAGGCTTATCGAGGCCTCAGGGAGTATGACAAAGCTATTAAACTTGTTGATAGTGCCATATATTATCAAAAATTAGCGCGTTCTAATGGAACTCCTAGAGATTTGGTAGCATATTACAGTTTGAAGGTAATGTTGCTGCGAAAAGCTGGTCGAAATGATCAATTATACGAGAATTTTAGATTATTTAATGCATATAAAGACACCTTGAATACACTTAAGGATAAAAAACGCATAAAAGAGATTGAACTGAAATATCAATTTGAAAAAGAAAAGGAGATTACTGCTATACAACTTAAAAATGCCAATTCTAAAAAGAAATTATATATCGTACTCTTTATTATCTCAATCCTTTTAGGTCTTATTATCATTTATCTTATTTTAAAAAGTAAAAGACAAAAATTGGCTCTGGCACGCAATGAAGTTGCAACAGAACAAATAGAGAAAATGAAAGCAAAACTCGCGCTAGCTAATCGTGAGAGCGAATTGAAAAAAGTACTTGTTGAGAGTTCTATTACTGAAGAAGTACTTAATAAGACACTTGACGATATAAAGGAAATCATTGTAAATAAAGACAGTCTTGAGCGAGAGCGAGGTCTACGGTCTCTTTCTGCATCCCTTCTGAGTGAAAAGTCTGCACAGAAAGCTGCAGTGAGTTTACAAGAATATATTGATAAAGTATCCGTAGATTTTAAAGTACATCTTGATACAAATTATCCCATGTTAGGAGCTTCAGATAAAGAATTATTGTATCTCATGAAAGTAGGACTTAATGCTACAGAAATAAGTAAACTTTTAAAAACATCCATTTCATCTGTAAAGTCAAAACGGTATCGTATGCGCAAAAAGCTCAACCTAGGATCTGAAGTGGATATCATTGCCCATTTAGAAAAGCAAATGACGCGATAACAAGACCAATTTGCATACGAAAATCGTATTCGTTTTAGATTTTCTTAATCTTTTAAGTACTTAAAAAAGCATTTTATGTGGCTATTATGCATAAAACGCTTGTACTTCACACTATAAAGAGTTTGGGCCAAGTAAAAAACTCTTATAGCACAATTACTACTGATTTTTAGAGACCTTTTCATAAACTGTGTCAATGATAATATGACGATTTCTATTAAAAAGAATGAGTGTTTCTGTTAGTTAATAAGTGTTTAATAATCATCTTAGTACGATCTCGACACCGCATCGACACCCCTGTTTTTTTTGATACATTTTTTTTAGATAGTTCTTTTGAATTCTAAAATGTATGGAGCTATGAAAAAAATAATGATCTGTATATGCTTAATGGTTCTAAGCTTTAACAGTCTCGCACAAACCTTCCCGGTAGATGGGTTAACGTATGAAGTGATCTCAACAAATCCTAACGAAGTACGGTTAACTGGAGGTACGCCACCCACATCAGATTTAGTAATTCCTGACCTTGTAAGCGATGGTGTTGACAGCTTTGCTGTAGTCGCTTTAGGGAATACAGCTTTTGAAAATGCTGGTTTAACCAGTGTGAGCTTCCCTAATACGTTAAGAGAGTTGGGGCAAATAACGTTTCGCTTTAATGCATTAACAAATGTGGTGATACCCGAAGGAATTACAGTAATACCACAGCGTTGTTTTTCTAATAATGACCTTACCAGTGTTACCTTACCTAGTACGCTCGAAAGAATAGGGTTTAGAGCATTTGAAAGAAATGAAATTGAAAGTATCACTATTCCTGAAGGAGTTACAGAAATACAGGGTTTTGCATTTGATCTCAATAATTTATCTGAGCTTACTATCCCAGAAAATGTAACTTCTATTGGCTCTGATGCTTTTATTAGAAATAACCTAAACAGCATCACATCAGAGGCTTTGGTGCCTCCATTCATACAGGAAAATTCCTTTGGGGATAGAAACGCCATAGACCTTATTGTACCTCCTACGGCGGTAAATGATTATTTAGATGGGCAATGGACAGGTTTTGCCAGTTATAATGGAGAGGTGATACTAACTGTGGGAAATACAATAGAGATTGAGGGATTTATGTATACAGTTATCTCTTTTGAACCTAACGAGGTAGAAGCCGCTGGCGGGATAGCCATACCATCAAATCTGGTACTTCCAGAATCTGTTAATATTGATAGTGCCACATTTACTGTTGCAGGAATCGGTATTAGAGCTTTTGAAAACAAAAATTTGACGAGTGTACAGCTCCCTAATACAATTAGATATATTGATGATTTTGCTTTTCAAAATAACCAAATTTCAAATATATCTATACCTACGAGCGTGACTTCTATTAATTTTAGAGCGTTCCGCTTAAATCAAATTCAGACTTTAGTGATGCCTAATTCAGTAACTTCTGTAGGAAATGGTGCTTTTGAAAATAACATTTTGACTGATCTTAGCCTTTCAGAAAATTTAACAGCCATTGAGCAGTTCGCGTTTAATAGTAATGAATTGACATCTATAACGATTCCAGCTAGCATAAACTCATTGGGTGACCAATGTTTTCAAAACAATCCCTTAACAGAAGTCATAGTTTTAAATACCACTCCTCCGAGTATTTCAGGTGGACCTGATGATCCTTTTAGAGATAGTCGCGAAAATATAGATCTTTCTGTACCTGATGGAACTGCAGAAGCATATATAGATGCAGGCTGGACAGGCTTTAATAGCATCCTAGAATTACCATTAGAAGTAGGTGTAACGTTTCTTATAAATAACGTTGACTACACGATAGTGTCATTAGCACCTAATGAAGTTGAGGCCTCTGGTAGCGGTGCGATACCTGCAGATTTAGTACTTCCAGAATTTATTACACTTCCAGGTGATGAGATATTTCAGCTAGTAAGTATTGGTGATCAAGCGTTGCAAAATAAACAACTCAATACGGTAACAATTCCAGATTCAGTCACAAACATTGGTAATGGTGCTTTTAGTCTTAATCTTTTAACCAGTATAACGATTCCTGACTCTGTAACAAGTATGGATGTTGGTGCTTTTAGTAGCAATCAATTAACCAGCGTGATCATATCTAGCTCTTTAACAAACATTCCAAATGGGGCTTTTATTAATAACCAATTAATCAGTGTAACGATTCCTGAGTCGGTTACAAATATAGGTACTGCTGCTTTTCTTAATAACCAATTAACCAGTATAACGATTCCCAATTCGATAACTAGCATTGATGCAGTTGCGTTTTCTAATAACCCGCTTGAAACGATCACTAGTTTTGCTGTAAATCCACCTAGTATAAGTGCAAATACTTTTGGTGAGCGAAGTACCATAGACCTTTTTATTCCAGAAGGTTCCACACAAGATTATGAAAATGCAATGTGGACAGGCTTCAATACCGTTACAGAAACCACTATGGACATAACCGTGGCTCCAAAAGTATTTTTACAAGGTGCCAGCCTCAATCCTATTGCAGGAGAAGAAGATTTAATGCGTGATAGCTTACGCGAAAGCGACCTCTTACCCACGACCTCACCCTACGGTGATGGTGCAACGGTCGATCCTATCGTTTTTAACACTACGGGCTCAGATGCCATCGTCGATTGGGTATTTGTAGAATTACGTTCTGGAGCAGATAATGAAAACACGACGGTAGTGGCTTCTCAATCTGCCTTATTACAACGCGATGGCGATATTGTAGGAGTGGATGGTACCGCGAGCATCACCTTTACAGAAGAGGCAGACGATTATTTTATCGCTGTCAAACATCGTAATCATATAGGCATTCTTGCGGCCGTGCCTGCACCCTTAAGTAGTACCGCAAGTACGTTAGATTTTACACAAGATGCCGCTTTCGTGAAAGGAGAAAATCTCGCACTTACCGAAGTTAATGGCACCTTTGCAATGATCGCAGGAGATGCAGATGGCAGCAGCCAGATTCTTAATACAGACATTACAGAAGCCTTGACATTAGCTGGAGGAGGAGAAAGTTACTCCACAGCAGATGCAGATATGAATGGTTTTGTATTGAACAGTGATATACAGTTGCTTGTGCTTTCCAATTCTGGAACGGTGCAGCAGTTTGAGTGATCTATTATGGGGAGTATGATATTTCGCGCAAGCGATCTTATGGAGAACTATCTACAGCAGATCAATATGAAAAAATGCTTGTTTAAGCTTTGTTATGAACATAAAACCTTGAAGTTTTACTCGTTTAATGTACTACTATCTTTTTATTCTGTAAAGACTACATTTATGAAGTAAAGGTTTTGCATTTCTGAAATTGAAATACGTTATACATCCATTAAATGGACACCCTTAATGAGATCATAGTCCTCATTGAGATAAACACTTTTAAAAATGCTTTTTATGACTGATTTTTAGGCATTTAAACACCGACACCGCATCGACACCCCTGTTTTTTTTGGCAAATTCATTTAAGATAGTTCCTTTGGGAGCACAAATTCAATGAACTATGAAAAATATAGTATCCTTTCTTTGCCTACTTGCGATAAATGTATCCAGTTTAGCACAAACCTTCACGGTAGATGGTCTTAATTATGAAGTCATTTCTACAGATCCTAATGAAGTGAAAATTACAGGCGGAACGCCAGCTACTTCAGATTTAGTCATACCGCCATCGGTTATAGATAATGGTATCACTTATAATGTAACAACTATCGGAGTACAAGCCTTTGGGCTTGAAGAGGGAGATGGCACTGCAGCAACGATAACCTCTGTGCTTATACCCAATACAGTACGAGAAATACAGGACCGTGCTTTTAGCGAAAACCAAATTACAGGAAACCTGGTTATCCCAAACTCAGTAACTACTTTTGGGATAGACGTGTTTACTTTCAACCAAATTACAAGTGTCATATTACCAACCGGTCTTACCGAAATCCCAGAAGGTATATTGGCTTTTAACGATATTACCGATATTGCCGATGTTACGATTCCAGATAGTGTTACAATTATTGGTAATGATGCATTTCACGGCAATGATTTAACCGAGCTTATGGTTCCTGAAGGTGTTACTACTATAGGTGATCGAGCTTTTAGGCAAAATAACTTGACCACAGTAAGTATACCAAGTACTGTGACCGCTATTGGAAGCAGTGCTTTTGAGTTAAATAATATTACGCAATTTTCGTGTTTGGCCACTACAGCGCCGCCTATAATTACACAAGGTTTTTTTGCAACTTTTGATAACGATGTGAGCAATGCAACACTTAACATTCCTGCAAATACATTATCAAGCTATATAGATAATGGATGGGGTGTTTTTGGAACTATTATAGCTGGAGGAGTGACTTTTAATAGTGCTTTTACTGTAGATGGTATTAATTATTTAGTACTTGGTTTACAACCTAACGAAGTAACCGTAATAGGTCAAGAAGCAACGTTAACAAGTATTAATATTCCTGTAACGGTATCAGACGCAGGACGCACTTACGATGTAGTTGCCGTTAGAGAATTTGCATTTGATGGCGATAATTTAAACAGTATCACGTTTCCAAATACGTTGAGAGAAATTGGTGACAATGCATTTATAAATAATCAAATTACGTCGGTTATACTTCCAGATGATTTAATCGTTTTAGGTCGTACGGCATTCAGTAATAATCAAATAAATACCCTCACTATAAATAGCAATCTTACGACAATTGAAAATTCAAGTTTTAAAAACAACCAATTAACGAGCGTACATATTCCAAATAATATTACAACTATTGGGAACGAAACGTTTAGAGACAACCAGATAGAAAGTCTTGTTATTCCCAATTCGGTAACAGAGATAGATGGCAATGCTTTTAGAGGCAATGATATTGCTTCAGTAACACTTTCAGAAAGTTTAACTACTATCGGCCAGTTTGCTTTTGAGGATAACAATCTTACCACTATTACCATACCAAATAGTGTAGCGTTTATTGGTAACAGCGCTTTTAGTAACAATCAGTTAGAAGCATTAGTCATTCCAGATAATGTTACGAGTATGGGAACACGAGTTTTTCAAAATAACAACATAGCAAGCTTGCGTATTGGTAGTGGTATTAGTGTTATTGGTACAGATGTTTTTAACAATAACCAACTTACGCAAGTTACCATACCCAGCAACGTTATAAGTATTGGGTTTAGAAGTTTTAGTAATAATCCGCTTACTACCGTAATATCTGAAGCTACCACACCACCAGAGATTATTACAGGAACAAGTGACTCTTTCGGCAATAGGTCTAATGTAGATTTATTTATACCAACAGGTACAGCGCAAGCTTATGAAGAAGCCACTTGGACAGGATTTAATTCTGTTACAGAAGCTAATAAAGCGTTAGCACTTAAAGTATTTTTACAAGGCGCTTCCATAAACCCTAGTACTGGCGAAGAAGATCTAATGCGCGATGACCTTCGAGTTGCAGAGATCATTCCTATAGTCAGCCCTTATGAAGATGCATTAGCTGTTTTAGACACATTAGCATTATTTACTACAACAGGTCCAAATGCCATCGTCGATTGGGTATTTGTAGAATTACGTTCTGGAGCAGACAATGACAATACCACGGTAGTGGCTTCTCAATCTGCCTTATTACAACGCGATGGCGATATTGTAGGAGTGGATGGTACCTCGAGCATCACCTTTACAGAAGAGGCAGGCGATTATTTTATAGCCATCAAACATCGTAATCATATAGGTATTCTTACAGCCGTACCAGCACCTTTAAGTAGCACGGTGAGTACCTTAGATTTTACACAAGATGCCGCTTTCGCGAAAGGAGAAAACCTAGCCCTAACCCAAGTCAATGGCACCTTTGCAATGATAGCTGGTGATGCCGATGGTAGTAGCCAGATTCTTAATACAGACATTACAGAAGCCTTGACATTAGCAGGAGGAGGAGAAAGCTACTCCACCGCAGATGCCGATATGAATGGCTTTGTCTTAAACTCAGACATACAGTTACTCATACTAGCAAATTCAGGGACGGTGCAGCAGTTTGAGTAAGGAGCGCTAGGATTTGCAACAATGCAAAAAAAATGATCAACATATTTCAAACTAAAAATAGAGTAGTACTCTATTTTAAAAAGAATACGTTGTTAGAAAATGAGAGGGTCGAGCACTTTCATAAGATTAGTGTGACACTTGTTAAAATACGAACCAACAGAATTAATGAGTTCGCTTTCGCGAAAGCGTAAAACCACATTAAAAAATAAAATTTTGGTATCGA
>CAYGQJ010000152.1:0-8438 GCA_964351845.1 uncultured Flavobacteriaceae bacterium
TACCATCGGTCTCTATAGTGACTGTCCCATTGGCTGGATCCGTAACTGCGGTTACTTCAGAAGTTGCCCCTGTAGTATCGTCATTATCTAATACATCTATATTTATAGGAGTATCCTCATCAACACTTGCTGTGTCATCTTCAATAACAGGCACGATTAGTACGCCACTAGATTCTAATGCTATACACACATTATCAATATGCGACACAACCACAAAAAACTCTGTCCCTCCTAAACCAGTAACATCAAGTATGGTAAGTGAATTTGAAGTGAAATCTTCAAAATTAGCATCTGTTCCATCTATAAGGGTTCCTGTACTTGGATCGCCTATATACCATGCGTATCTAAGATCTAAATTTGAATTTCCAGGCGTCCCATACACAGGTGTTCCTGAAGAATAACTCGTAGCGTCATCTCCTCTAGCAGCTACTGTAAATGAAGCTCCGCCTGTTACTACCGATTGATCTGCAACCTCTGTTGTAATGACTACTTGTGTCGCTTGAGTGACATCTGCTGTGGTACTTTGTTGTTGAGAAGCTCCGCCTGCAGTTTCAGGAATACCATTACCATCTACCTGCCCTTCATCATCATCTGCAAGATTGTTGGAAGTTGTAAGGTCTGATTGTTGGAATGTTCCATTCCCTTCTACAGCGTCAGGACATCCATCATTATCACTATCTGTATCTAAATAGTCTGGTTGATCAACACCGTCTGTATTTACTAATAAGCAGTATTTTAAATCAAACAATCCTAAAGTTACAAAACCAGTATTATCAGAACCATTAACATTATCTTTTGCTGCTCTTATGGTTACAAATGTTACAGGCCCTGAAACAATTACTCTCACTGCGTTTAATGGAGGATTACCTGTCCCATCTTCACTCGTTACAGAATTTCCAATAATGAATGAATCTGCATCATCCAATGCATCTATATTCTCTATTCGTAATTGTCCATCTGAAGCAAAATCAGAACGGTCTCCATTATCCAGTCCTCCCCAAGAAAATTCTAAATTATAAACAGGCTCCGTAAAAGTTAATGTATATAGTGCTGTTCTTCCATCATCGAAATCAGAATCATCAAGTCTCGCCTGCAAGATCGTACCGCTTGAAGCATCTTCTATTCCTCCGGCACCAGGCCAATTAGGGCCTGTACCACCATTCACATTTCCATCTGTTGTATTTTCTAATTGTCCTGAAAAGGTAGCAGTTACCGCAGGTAAAGGGCCTGCTCCATCAGGATCAAAACTATATAAATCACTTTGAGATATAAACTCTGCATTGTTAATATCAAATGTTTGACCTAATGCAACAGGATCTGGAGAACAATTAAGCTCGTCTACATCTAAAATACCATCATTATCGTCATCATCATCATCAACATCGGCCACTCCATCTCCATCAGCATCATCATCTGTAACAGTAACTTGCAAAACGGCTACATTTGAAGTAGCTGGTACTGCATTACCATCTAAAGTGTAATCATCTTGAACGGTATATGATAATGTAGCCACTCCAGTAAATCCTGCAGCTGGCGAAAAAGTCACATTTCCACCTGGATCCACAGACCAAACACCATCAGCTGTTGTTACAGAAGTATCTATACCAGGCGTTAAAGGATTTAAATCTACTGTATTAAAAACTATATTCCCATCAGGGTCAGAATCATCGTTAGTCACATTAAACACTACAGGTGTATTTAGTAAAGTTTCTTCTGAATTATCTGTTGCAATAGGTGCTGCATTAACTGCATTTACAGTAATAGAGATTTGTGCCGTTTCCAAAAGCGGCGCTGTACCAACGGTCCCTGCAAATCCACCATCAGCCCCTGGTCTTAAGGCTAATAATTGACTTGTTGCTGTTGCTGTAAATCTTACCCGATTTGTAGCCCAAACATTTGTAGGAGGATTAATCGTTAATGTTTGTCCTGCCACATCAACAAAAAACTCGTTTATTAGTGTTCCTGCGTATACAACACCACTATTACCTGTGGCGTCAGAAAGTGTCGTTAAGGAATACACAATCACCTCATATTCAAGACCTATTGTTAACCCACCAATAGTCGTAGTCACCTCTTCCTCTACTCCACCAGTTCCTAAGTCTCTTATAGATATCCAATCTTGATGATTATTCGGAGGTATTGGTAATTGAGTTAACCATGATCCTCCACCACCTGCGCCACCTTGTCCAGCAAGAGCCGCTGTATCTCTATCACTTATATCTGGAGTTCCTAAGAGGTCATTCCAACCAGGAGGTGCACAATCACCACAATTTGAACCGCCATTTGTAGCAGGAATCGTTTGAGCAGAAAGTCCTGTAGACACAAACAAGGAAAGGAATATTGTAAAGAATATTCCTAAGATTTGTTTATTTATTGAGAATCGAGTATTGATTTTCATACGCTTCTTCTTTTAACACCTGAACACATCAGGTAGTTATTGTTTTGAGGGTGAGTGGGTATATAGGAATATGTACGATAAAAAAGACCTGCTGGTTTTTCATATCGTACATTAATTTTAATCGTAGTGTTTAAAAAAGACCAAACATGCTCCTGCATTACAATAACGAAATTATTGCATGTATGGAGAAAAAATTGATTCATAAGGAAAAACGTAGACGCCAGAAATGGGATACGTTTTTTAATTGTAAATATCTCCAACAACAAGGCGAGGGCGACCTTATTATCCATAGTGTTTGTAGTTTTGGTTTGATTAGCATGAAACTAGTAAACCCACATTTAACAAATAAATACAGGCTCAAACACATTTCATAGCAACATTAAAAATAAAACATAATGCGTTAACTTAATTTTAAGAAAACATTTTTCAATACATTTTCGATGAAAAGCATTAAATCGTCGACAAGATACACAACTTTATTCACAAAGTTATCAACAATTACATTTTTTTTACGGGATTTCCGTAAAAAAAAGTAATCTATAGCTAAAATTCAGGTGGTTAACCAAGATGATTAAAAAATACAAGTACTAAATTGACTAAATCCATTATGAAAAATTAATTCAGAAGAATTCTCACATTTATTGATGAGAAGGTGCAAAATCTAAAAAAACAGAAATAAGACTTTTTTAAGTGCCGTTTATCTTAAAAACACACACAAATAAGTAAAAAAATTAATACGCGCTTAAAACGCTCTAAAAAAACCTTAAACTAGAGTAACTATAATTAAATGCTATTAAAGTAGCGTAATCAATAATTTAAAACTATTATACGCTTTCGCGAAAGCGTATAAAATATTATTTGAATAAATTCCAGATATCATTTCCAAAAATAACAAGCATGAGTCCCATCACAATAATGAACCCTATAATCTGACCACGTTCTAATGTTTTTTCTGAGGGTTTTCTACCAGAGATCATTTCATATAATAAAAACATAACATGACCACCATCCAATGCAGGGATTGGTAAGATATTTACGAAGGCTAACCAAACAGAAAACATAGCGGTAAAATCCCAAAAACGCTCCCAATCCCAAGTAGGTGACATCATCTCTACAATTCCAATAGGGCCTTTCACTTGCTTATACCCTTCTGTTTTTCTATTAAAAATAAGTTTAAACTGTCGTATCTGATTTACAAGTGTAGAGGTCATGGTCGTCCAGCCAGCAGGGATTGCTTCAAATACGGTATATTCATCAACAACAATTTCAGATTTTACACCTAAGCTCTCTTCTTTTGCTAAAAAACCATTTACGTTACGGGTCGTTCCTTCCTTTATATATACTAAATTTATCGAATCTCCTTTAGCTTTACTAATGTTAACGAGTACATCTGACCATGATTCTATAGACGTTCCATTAATATTTAGAATTTCACTACCTGCTTCTAGACCCATCTTTTCTGCGACAGAGCCTGCTTCTACATAGCCTATATAACTACTGTTTGCTGCTGAGATAAAAGGGGTTCCACTTTCGTTTTTAAGTACTTCCTTTTTTCCAAGGTCATCCAAAACGAAACTTATTTCTTTTCCATCTCTAAGTACTTTTGCATCATCTCCTAAGACAATGTTCATACGCAACCACTTATCAAAACGTTTTACAGGTTTACCATCAATCTCAAGAATCTGATCTCCGTTTTTAAACCCTAGTGCTTCTCCTTCGGCATTTACCTCTATTCCATTACGCAACTTATTTGCAGGAATATAAACATCCCCATAATAGGCAAGCATGGCCGTATAAATAAACCAAGCAAGTAATACATTTACGGTCACCCCTCCTACCATAACGATAAGACGTTTCCAAGCTGGCTTTGATCTAAACTCCCATGGTTGTGGGGGTTGTGCCATTTGCTCTTTGTCCATGCTCTCATCAATCATCCCCGCTATCTTCACATAACCTCCTAATGGCAACCAACCAACACCATATACGGTGTCTCCTATTTTCTTTTTAAATAGCGCAAACTTTACATCAAAAAATAAGAAAAACTTTTCTACTTTAATTCCAAACCAGCGAGCTGGCAGAAAATGACCAAACTCGTGTAAGATCACTAAAATAGAAATGGCAAGAACAAATTGTGATATCTGTATAAATAGCTCCATGGCTGTTGTGGTATGTCTATGAACGCATCTTCACTTTTTCTTTTACCTACGATACTTACATTTTTCCCCTTAATTTTATAATTTATTGCTTCCATAGCTATGGCTATGCAATTCATAAATCACTTCATTAAGACAAAAAAGCCATATATCTCGGTTCCAAACAAAAAGTCAAGTTGAGTTCAAAATTTAAAACGCACAAAAGTAATCTTTTCACATGGGTTAAGAAAGTAAATACACCATTGTAGGTCTCTTTTCACTTTTTTTTAAGTTTAAAAAGTGTATTAACCCAATTTCCCATTGTAATTTTGTAAAAATTGTTTCTATGTTTCGCTTTTTTCAACGCTATAAAGTTTTTATCATCACCATGACCGCTTTATCCGTTATTATTATGACCTTAATATATGGTCAACTTAAACCTCAAAAAAGATTAGCATATACGAAAGCAAAAGATTTAAATCGTGCTTTAGTAGATTCTATGTTGCAAGACAGTAAAAAGAAACAACGTATAGGAGATTTTTCTCTAATTAATCAAAATAATGAGACCATTACTCAAGATGATTATAAAGGGAAAATTTATATCGCAGATTTTTTCTTCACCACATGCCAGACAATCTGCCCTATCATGACAGAGCACATGATAGAAATTCAACAAGAACTTAACAATGATCCTGAAATAAAATTACTTTCTCACTCTGTCATACCAACGTATGATACTCCTGAAGTTCTAAAGGCATATGCACTTAAAAAAGGCGTAGATGACACCAAATGGAATCTTGTTACAGGTTCTAAAAAAGATATATACACGCTTGCGCGAAAACATTATTTAGCTGTTCAGGATATTCCAGGAACTGAAGATGATCTTGACATGGTGCATACTGAAAATTTTATGCTCATCGATAAAAAAGGATACATTCGAGGCTATTATGATGGCACCGATCCAGAGGCAATAGAACAGCTTCTTGAAGATATTACTATTTTAAAAATGGAATACCAACCCAAAAAAGGATGGCTGGAAAAAATGTTAAATTAATTTAATGACATTCACCCATTAAAATTGATTTTTCACTTTACTAAAAATGGCGTATTTTTGCCTTGTTTAAATTTAATCTAAATAAACATTGAAGAAAACTGTTGCTCATTTACAAAGAGGAGAAAAAGCCATCATCAAAGATATAGCTATCGATAAGGTTCCTCTCAAATTACTAGAAATGGGCTGTCTTCCAGGCAATGAAGTTCAACTTTTGCAACTTGCACCTTTTTCTGATCCTATGTATATCAATGTAAACGGAAGTTACCTTGCCATACGCAAAGAAACCGCATTGCATATTTTAATAGAAACGCCTACTTGATCTTATGGCAAAACAACTCAATGTAGCACTTATTGGTAATCCTAATACAGGAAAGACATCGGTGTTTAATCACCTTACTGGACTTAATCAGCAAGTAGGAAACTATCCCGGTATTACCGTCGAAAAAAAAGAAGGTATCTGTAAACTAGATCGGGGCGTCAAAGCACACATCTTAGATCTTCCAGGCACCTATAGTCTTAATGCTTCTTCACTGGATGAAAATGTAGTCATCGAATTATTACTTAATAAGAATGACAAAGATTTTCCCGACGTAGCCGTTGTTATTTCTGATGTAGAAAACTTAAAACGAAACTTACTCCTTTTTACACAAATAAAAGATCTTGGCATCCCTACGATTCTAGCCATCAACATGGCGGATCGTATGAAACGAAAAGCTATAAGCCTTGATATTCCAGAAATGGAGGCACGGTTACAAACAAAAATTGCTTTAATAAGTAGCCGAAAAAACCAAGGGATTGATCACCTCAAACAATTGATCACAGATCATAAAAATATTTCTACAAAACCTTGTGTAAACGCCTCTGTGATTGCACCTGAATACTTTGATCGGTTACGCAAAGCATTTCCTAATCAGGATTTATATAAATTATGGTTAGTGATCACTCAAGATGTAAACTTTGGAAAAGTGGAGCGTAAAGAAATGAATACCATCGCTTCGTTTAAGACAGAATCTGTGAGTAACCTTAAACGACTCCAGCAAAAGGAAACGATTATTCGTTATAAGTTCATCAATGAGGTTCTTAAAGAGACGCTTACTATAGATACAGCTAATGCCAAAGATTTACGCGCACGCTTAGACCGTACGCTTACCCATAAGGTCTGGGGATACGTGATTTTCTTTGCGGTACTTATGTTTATTTTTCAAGTGATTTATAATTGGTCACAATATCCTATGGATTTTATAGATGCTAGTTTTGCATCTTTAAGTGAGTGGGTTAAAAACACACTTCCTGCAGGAGCACTTACCAACCTGCTTGCCGAAGGAATTATAGCAGGCCTAGGGGGTATTATTATTTTTATCCCGCAGATCGCCTTCTTATTTTTATTTATTTCCATTCTGGAAGAAAGCGGCTATATGAGTCGCGTGGTCTTTCTAATGGATCGGATTATGCGTCGTTTTGGACTTAGCGGTAAAAGTGTTGTCCCTTTGGTTTCTGGGACTGCCTGTGCGATCCCAGCCATTATGGCAACACGTAACATAGAGAGCTGGAAAGAACGACTTATTACGATACTCGTCACCCCATTTACAACCTGCTCTGCAAGATTACCTGTGTATCTTATTATTATTTCGCTGGTGATCCCTAATGAGAAGTTTTTGTTTTTTAATTTACAAGGACTCACCCTTATGCTTCTCTATCTTATAGGATTTGGAACTGCGATAGGTTCAGCGTGGATCCTTAATAAGATATTAAAAATAAAAAGTAAGTCATTTTTTGTCATAGAAATGCCCAACTATAAGCTTCCGTTATTAAAAAATGTGGCTATTAATGTTTTAGAAAAAACAAAATCATTTGTTGTTGATGCTGGTAAAATCATACTCGCAATTTCTATTGTGTTATGGGTGCTTGCATCCTATGGTCCAACCAAAGAGTTTTCAAATGCAGAAGCGATTGTAACAGCGCGTATGGATGAGGGCGCTTTCGCGAAAGCGGACTTAGAGAAACAAATTGCTTCCTACCGATTAGAGAAAAGTTATATAGGGTATCTTGGAAAGTTTATAGAACCCGCCGTAGAACCGCTAGGGTATGATTGGAAAATAGGCATCGCATTGATTACCTCTTTTGCTGCTCGTGAAGTTTTTGTAGGAACTCTGGCTACCATATATAGCGTTGGTGCTGATGAAGAAGAAACGATTAAAAATAGAATGGCAAACGAAACAAATACGGTCACCGGAAAGCCTTTGTTCAATTTTGCTAGTGGCATCTCGCTCTTATTATTTTATGCCTTTGCTATGCAGTGCATGAGTACATTAGCGATTGTAAAAAGAGAAACTAATAGTTGGAAATGGCCCATGCTTCAATTGGGAGTTATGAGTGCTTTTGCGTACCTTGTTGCTTTAGTAGCCTATCAATTTCTTAAGTAAGAAACGCGATTTTATACCGACTAGAACATAAAACTTAATACATTATACGTATGGATCAATTTCAAAATAGTATAGTCATCTCCATCTTTTTGGTTGCTGTAGGCTATTTGATTTCAAAATTTGTATGGACACCTTCGTTCTTAAAAAGAAAATCCAAAGATGGATGTGGCGATGGTAATTGTGGGTGTCACTAGATGGGATTGCTCTTTGCTATTATAGGATATGTACTAGATTACAAAAATGATAAAGAGAATTTCTTTAAGGAACTTGCCATAGGCTTCGCATATATTATTGGGAATTTAATTCTTGCCTTTGTGCTTACTACTTTTTTTGGGGTTCACTTTCTCTACTGTATCTTTGGATTTGCTATAGAGATACTCCTCCTATTTTCCTTAAAAGCTTACCTACAACATAAAGACACCTAATCCCTA
>CAYGQJ010000153.1:0-8343 GCA_964351845.1 uncultured Flavobacteriaceae bacterium
ATTTATTTTTTTAAAGAGCTCAATGATTTTAAAATTGCTTGTTTTTATTTTCGCAAGTTTCTTCTCGTTCAATTCATCCTCAAGAAGTTTAATTAGTTTAGATTTCTTCTCTTCTTTATTTCCATCTATACAAATCAAGGGTTCGTCATTCTTTGATATAAATAGGGTTGTTATAACGAGCGGTGTGGTTTGGTTTGTTCCAATGACGCCATTAGAATTAGGAGTGGATATAAAATTTCCACCACCACTTACGGCTTCATTTTTATATAGACTATATTTTCCACTATCTATTTTTTCTAAGTTGACATATCTGTTTTGATATTTTTCTACAATATTGAGCTTGCGAGGAAAACCAAAATAAAACTCTTGAATAGATTTTAATAGGATTTTACGATCGTATGTATACTTTTTAAGCTCTTTGGGATAGCTGACGATGAGTTCTTCATTTTCATTTATTACAGGTGTATTTGTAGCTCTAAAATAATTGACTTTAGCGAGTATAGTGTCTTGTGATTTTAGGATCACAAATCCATAAACATTCATATATTTTAATTTATCTTTTCTCGATAATTCAGAATAATCTGGGGTTTGCGATATGCTATAAAAAGTAGATACTAAGAAAAGTGCCAAAAAAATATTTTTCATATTCAATTTAATAATGTCAAAAGCTGTCTGTCTATAATCTACCTTTTTATACTGTTCTAAAAATACGGTTTTTAGAGGAAGAACACGAAAAAGAAGATTGTACTATTAATTTTATTAGTGAAACGCTGTTTTGTAACCTCTGAAAGACGCATTCAAAATAGCTAGTTGAACTAATCTCGCTGAAAAGCGGGATCTATGGTTTAATGCCTCAACCCTTGGGTCGATTTTCAGATGGTAAACATGCTATTTGGTTGCGTTACACGGCTTACAATGTTTTACAATGTTTTGTATATGAAATGTAGGGTGTCGAGTTTTTATATTTTTTTCATCTCTAATTTCATGCCTGGCATGATGAAATAGGTTTTTCCATTTTCTTTTAAGACACGAATGTGCATCAAATTATAATGATCACTTTCTGTTCCCACCTTTAATGCATTATTTTCTACTTTCCAGTTTTTGTCATTTAGAAAGACCAATTCTTGCATAAATGTAGGTGTATCCTCTGGAAATTTGATGTAGAACTTTCCATTGTCTCTTAGATCGAATTCAGAATTTATAAATCCTTTCTTTATGCCCTTGAGGATATTTTCGTCTTTGGGTTTCATATCTCCAAAATCAATCACCAAATCACTTGTGATCCACTTTCCGACGAGTTCCTCTCTTTTTAGATCCTGTCCATAACTTGTGATGCCGATAGCTAAAATTAATAGAATTAAAATGTTCTTCATTGTTTTTTTAGATATAGTGAGATATGTAACGGTTTCCTTTATTATGAACCGTTTTTTCCTCTGTTGAGTTGATTTTTTACTATTTTCTCCAACTCACTTAGTTTAAAATCAAACCAATTTTGTCTGAATTTAGAATGGTCAATGAAATGCTTAAAATTTTGGAATGGTTTTTTATTTATTAAAACATTTTCCAATTCTGATTGAAGGGTTTTGTCAGATACTTGATGGACAAATCGCTCCATGATTTTAAACGATTCAAAACTCTCTAAAGCCTCAAATTTGATAAAATCCGTTTGATGTTTTTTGATTTTTTCTAAATCAGATTGAAAAGCCTCTTTAAAACCGTCTTCGTCAAAATAATTCATGAAGTTTGGTATGGCTATAATTTCATCTGTTTTTGAATTGTAATAACAATCAAATCCACAATCCAATTCTTGTGCGATATTCTTAATGATATGTTGTTTCCTATTATCCAAAAAAACAACCTAGTTTATCTTCGTTTATAATTTCTATTATTTTTTCTAAATGAGTCGAATTTGGAAATGGTTCATAAAGTTCCCATTTCCCGCTTGCTCGCATCCAGTATAAATTCCATTGGTGTGTTGACTTATAGAATCTGATTTTAGCAAACTCAATGTGCTGAATTTTTTTCGGATTGTTCCACACAGGTCTTATTTCATATAGTATAACCACTTTTCCGTCGTAAGAATATCCGAAATCCAGTTGCGCACGAATTTCAGGACTTTCCGGACGCAACGATTCTACATACTTTTTTATAGTCGATTCATTTATGTCAATCGTGTTCATGTAATCAGATATTTTTTTAGCTTGTGAACAATGACAATATATATAAAGACGTGCCTTTATTTTTATTTTTTTTTAAAATTAAGGATTTTAGGGTTACTATGGGTAGGGTAGAGTGAGATTTTGAGATTGGATTTGTCAGAATGATGAAAGTGTGAAATTTTTACTGGTATTGCCAAGCATATTTTATTCGATATTAATTTCCATATAATCGTATCCATTAGATTTATCATATATTTTTAAGAGAAATGAATTTTCATTATTCGATTGATAAACCTCGCGTACTGACCAATTTTTTGAATTAATACTACCGATGTATTTGAATTTTTGTTCTAAATCTTTAGTGCTCTTTGACTCATAAATATCAATAATTGAGCGATATTCATAATAATCTCCAAAACTGTCATCGTAATACGATGAGTAAAGAACCATATATCCTGGCAAAAAAACAGGAAAAGAACCACCATCGAATTCAGATGGAATAGAGAGTGTCGAACCATTATAGGAATCAATTAAATATATTTCGCAAACATCTCTACATTTAGAAATAAGGTAAACTTCGGCATTTTCAGAATATCCTTCATATCTGTAACAAGTTTCAGGGATTCTTTCTTTACAGTCAAATTTAATAATTGATTTTCTGTCGCCTATATGTAATTCAAAGTCCTTTTTATAATCAGTAGTTAGTAGATCCTTTTTAAATGAATTTTCGTGAAAATATAATGAATCAATGATTTTAAAATCATAATTAAAACAGCTATTTACATTTGAATCAGTGGGTGTTAAAAGTTTTTTTTCTACACTACTAAAATCAATTGTTCTAATCGAATCATTTTGAGCACAAATGTTCAAAAAGCAAAATAGATTGAATACTAGTAATGTTGTTTTTTTCATATTGTTGGTCACGTGTTTCTGTATGATTTGTTACGTTTTAAACACCCAATGTAGCAAATACAAATCAAATAGAAAATCTAGGCCTGCAACGTTTTTTGAAGTGTTTAGCAGTTACTATTGTTCTAGCACGTTTTTTATTCACTATCTAAATATCTTATACAATTTTCTATTACATTCCTCATTCTGTTATTCTTTTCAGGAAAAGAATAGTAATATCGGTATTCTTTTCTCATATCGTAAATAGTATATTGATTAGGAAAATATCTAAATGGTATTTTCTTTCCATTTTCGAATTCGCATAATAAAATATAAGATTTTTCCAATTTTATATCCTTATTAGGACCTTTTGGTAGCGTTTCAAATGCTTTTTTGAATTTGTCAATATTTTCGCAATCTGCTTTATGTTTTATTTTTTCAAAACTACTAATCATCAAAGAATCAGTTTCAAAATCAGTTTCTATATATTTTAGCAGCGTTATTTGTGTTAATGTATTCCAATCATAATTATCAAGTCGATCATTTGTTTGCCCAATAGCAAACAAAGTATTTAATGTCACTATTAATGTTAGAAATTTGTTCATTGTTAAATGTGTTAGCACGTGTTTTAAGTATTAAATGTAGCAAATACAAACCGAATGGAAAGCCTAGACCTGCGACGTTTTTTTAAGTGAGTATATTTTTGTGAGTAGGCGAGGGCTAACGATGAATTAAATACGTCTTAAGTTTTTTTTCAAGATAAATTAAGAAGATTTTACGATGAGAATTATAGATCAAGATTAGTTAAAAAAAAAAATGTTTTAATCTTATATAGTCATCAAACATCGTTCATTTCCCAATTATCTTCTGATCCTTGATATTCTTTGTGTTTTAATCTTGATACGTATATTTCAGATTTTTTGAAAGATAATATGTTATTAATAAACTTAGGAAGAGATTTTTTGTCTATGGGTTGACCCCAATCAACTCGTGGGGTAACTTTAGGAAAAATTGGTTCAGTAGATACTTGACTATAAGTTTTTTCTGAATCATTTATATTCCCAAAAAAAATATTTTGTGAATAGTTGTTACCTAAGCTATCTCTGTATTGAATGAATAAGTGGAAATAATTGACATCAACAGGAAAAACAATAGGGACTTCAATTTTTTGATTTTTTGGAAATGTTTGGTATACGCTTCTTTCATAGATACAATAAAATTCATCATCAATAAGTTCTTTTATGTTTATTAGACTTAAATCATCTTCTCTAACTTGTTCGTTAACGAATTCATTGAGTGGATATTCACTATTTGAAACCATAATATATAAACCAATATCAATGTCAAAAGCATGATTATCACTTAAATTTTTAATTAAAAGATATTCGGATTTATTTAAATTAACTGATTTGTATTCTAGAAATGGAATATTGTTAATTCTAATTTGTTCAGTCAATAGTTTAGTTGTAATTTCTTGGGCATTTGCAGATCTTTTAAGTTCTTTTCGGGTATATTTTAATTCTTTTCTTTGAAGTCCCAATTCAGTTTTTTGCAAGTAAATTGTATATATTATCCCCGCAAGTGCTAAACCAGAGAACAATGAGTTTATAGCTCCAAAAGTGTCTCCAAAAGAACCACTTTTAGACCAATCAGAAAACATTTTCCAGACTAAAAGAGTAGAGATTAACCATATTAATATTACTAATGAAAGGAGAGTGAATAGTGATACTAGAGGTTGTTTTTTCTTTTTCTTCCGTTTCATCATATTTCTATATACTTTTTTTGTGAGGTTAATTGCTAGGATTTTCGTGATTAGGTTAGAACCAGGAATAAATCAAACTTAACTTACCTATTGTACAATTCTTACTAAAAATAAACAAAATCAGTAACTTATCTAATGCAAGTTGTTGCCATTTATTAAATGCTGAGTTCTTTTAATAAATTTTTTTATTGTCAGTTAAAAAGTATTATATCTAAATGTGTTTGAAAAACTATTTTCATTTTAATAACTGTGGTATGTAGATTTTAGAGATTGGTTTTTATTATTCCCCTTGTTATCTTATGCATATTAATTATAAATTCCAACAGGTAATCAATTCCTGCTAATTGAGCATTCCAATGCCAAGGGTTCATAACTGTTGATCTTAGTACAAATAAACCATGTTTTTCATAATCTAATTTATTGATATTCAATCTATCAAGAATTAATTTTATAGAATTAAAAGAATATTGCTGATTAGTAAAAGTAGTTCTTGAAGAAAAGAATTCCTGATTATATGGTGTTTTTGAATCTGTAATAGATAATTTTTTATAAAGTTTTTGATTAATTGAATTTAGTTTTTTTAACGAACAATCCACATCATCTAAACTGCCATTTTTGAATTTCATTGGTTGAGCAATAAAACAAACGACATTGCTATCGGGAGTGTATAAGTATTTAAAAGTAAATGGTTGCTCTGTGACTTCTTCTTTTGGGAATAAATATGATTCAATATGCTTAAACATATTTTTATGAAAGTCAAGGTATCTACATAGCTTTTTTGTATTTAATAAAGTTGTTCGAATAATCTTTCCGTGTCCATGAGTATCCAATGGAATAGCCTTATGAGCTAACCAAGTGGATGCTGCTGCTGCTCCGGGTTTTGAACCTTCAAGTATGTAAGGTCCTACAGCATTTATATTTAATAATTTATCAATATTTTTAACCCCCCCTTTTTCATCTGAGATATATTGAGCTTCTTGTTTTATATGCTCAGTGACAATTCCATTTTTGAAACTAACCATTCCAGCAGGATATGGAATATAACCAAGTTTATGAGGATCAATGGTTATAGAGTCTGCTACTCCAACAGCAAGTATCGCTTTATAATTGTCTTCATCCTCCCATTCAATTTTAACGTTTTTAGCAAGTATTTTGTCGTCTAGTCTTATATCAAAAGTTTCATTAACACTCAATTTTTTTCTATAAATCTCGCATATTTCATTCAAATTATTTGCGTCTTCTTTTTTCTTTAATTCTGGATGATTGAATAAACTTCTTATATATCCTCCCCAAGCTGCATCTATGTGAAACCAAAATGAAATATTTAACTCCTCTTGTATTCTATCCCTTAAAAACTTTATTTCGTGTATAGGATCAATTGCTCCTTCCTCTGTGGTTGCTAAAATACCAATCACTCCCGCAATGAATTCATTATCTTTTAAATCTCGTATTTTCTGTTCCAAAATTGAAACATTTATTCTGAAATTAGATTCAACAGGTATTTTGACAACATTTTCTTCTCCATAACCAAGTAAATTTGCAACTTTTTTAATAGAATAATGAGCGGTTTCAGAAACAAATATTTTAGGTCGAATATTTAACTTATTTAAAATTTCAATTGTTCCAATCTCTGCAATATTCCACTTGGATTTATGAGTAAAATCATTTATATTTTTTAGAACTGTTGATTGTTCACGCTTTAAATCATTTATTAAATAACTCGCTAGTTTTCTAAACATAAATATTGATTCATTGGGTTTTAATTTTAAAAGTTGTAATTCATCAATGTTTACTATTTTCTCAATTGAATACTTTTTTTTGGTAGGATTATGATTTGGTAATTTTATTCTAAAATCTATATCATTTTTTTGACAGAAATCTTTTACAATTAGTGGAGAAAATTGTACTGTCCTAGCTACCCAAAGAGCTTCAAGATTTGCTATTGTACCTCCAGATGTTATATGGGTCCATGATGTATTTGGATTAAACCCCAACATTTCTGCTACTAGTTTACCAGCCTCAATTTCTAATGGAACTGTAACTGGCGCAGCTTCATCTGTAACATTATTTGGATTATATAACATCCCTGCGAAATATCCTACAACAGCAGGTAATGATTGTTCAGAGAGCATATGTGCAATATATCTTGGAGAATAAAATGGATAATGGGCTTTTAATTCATTTAAGACAGTATCAATTTGTGTTGTTAATTTATCAAACCAAAATTCTTGATTTCTTCTTCTGATACGGTCAACAACAATTGGGTCTTTTGGAAAATAATTTCTACGCCAATGAATATAATCATCAAATATATAATTGATAAGTTCTTTCCAAATTCCTGAATTTTCTGCTTTAGGGCCTAAAAACCATGCAGAAAGAGGGTTTTGGGTTTTTCCATCAATTTTACTAGGGTCTTTATATTTCTCCATATTTTATTTGACTAATTTATTCTTAATTATATTTATCTGAAAATCAATTTATTATATTTATTGAAGCTACTTTCTTTTAAATTAGGAAATCATATAGACCTTACTCACGTTTGTTTATACATTTACAACTATAAGGCTCTACTCCGTCTTTGTCACATCATCATACCGTAATTCGATTTTCTTTTTTCGTTTTCCGTATTCAACAATCACTGAGGTGGCATTTAACCCTATAATTCTTCCATCGATGATGGTTCCGCGTCTATTAAAAACAATATTGTCGCCTATTTTTAGTTCAATGGTCGCATTGGCATTGGTATTTACATTTACCGCCGTTTTTTGAATGCCCCAGACATCGCCAATTACTTTCACTTTTTTACCGTTACTCTTTACATAGATTTTGACATTTCGTAAAAATTCACCTTCGTGTTCTTTGGTCATATTATCTACGGCTTGTTCTAAGGCGTCATTTTGAGACGTAGCAACGGCTTCGACTTCTCTTTCTAACATGACATATTCTTGACTATCATCCAAGTTTCTGTTGCTAATGCCTGTTAAATCTCCTATACGAGTGTAACTGCTACAGGAGTACAAAGACATGGCCATGCATCCAATAATACATAAAGTAGTTGTTTTCATAGTGAATTTTATTATGATTTGGGTCGTACGTTTTATAACGCGCAATCTAAACAACCTACAGGTGGTTTCTTTACGGTTTCCCGTATGTTCATGTAGATTTTGGACGATATATCTCCCTTCCGTCTGTATTTCGTGCCTCAATACAGCCACCTCCTACTTCGGCAAGCTCAGCACAGGCCTCGCTGAGGGAAGGAGCTTTGATCTGGGTTTTTATCAGGATTTGAGTAAATTAGTTCACTACTCACGACTCAAGACTCAAGACTCAGGACTCACCACTCAGGACTCACCACTCAGGACTCACCACTCACCACTCACCACTCACCACTCACCACTCACCACTCACCACTCACTAACGACAAACGACCACCGACTAAAGACGACAAACTACCGACTCTCGTATCCTGATTACATTTTCGTTTTCAACTAGGCACTTCGACAGGCTCAGTGTGACATTTATTATTTACTTTAG
>CAYGQJ010000154.1:0-8333 GCA_964351845.1 uncultured Flavobacteriaceae bacterium
GCAAATAATTACTCAATGTATAGAAATACCTTGATTGCCGAACAAACAGATTTTAAACCAGGGCACCTTTTTAGATGGTTATTGTTAGAAGACAAGTATCCTATGGTAGTGAAGCATTTTTTGGAAACGAATACATTAGAAAGTTTGCAAAAATTTATTGATGAGAAGGTTCATTACACAGCCATCCAAATAATTGATTTAAATGCCATAATTAATGGGAGAGAAGATCTTGAAGAGGGAGCATTACTAATAGAAGAACTCAATCAAATCTTAAGAAAATAAATACCATTTCTTTCAATTATCTAAAAGTCGTAAAACCTCTTGTTTTTATAAAAAAAACTACAAATCAAGCCATTGTCTAAACAGCGAGGCCTTGTTTTTACCTATCACAATATCCACTTCTGAGACTGGATTTGTTTGGATTTTTAGTGCATTATTTCCAAATTTAGTAATCTTTGAGATTGCCTCAATACTCACAATAATTTGTCTATTGGCTCTAAAGAAAACCTTGCTGTCTAAAGACGCGTGTATTTGATCTAAACTCTCATTAGAGGTAGAACGTCTGCCATCTTTACACACTATATATGTAATTTTATGCTCTACATAGATGTAAGCAATATCTTCTATGTTTACAGGTACTAACTCATTACGAACAAACGTAAGGAGTCGCTGTTTAGAAACCTCCATAGGCTTTTCTTCGGTAACTGTGGTCGGCGTTTCGCTCTTGAGTTCTAATAGATTCTTTTGATATTTCTCAAGCGATGTATTCAGCTTATTCAGGTTGAGTACGCTGTCTTCTATTTTTGTAGATTTAATAGCAATTTGGGCTTCATAATAACTACTTAACACTCTTGTTGTCATTAATAAGGATAATAAAGACAATAAGCCTGTGATGAAAAAAATAGTATAGGTTTGGCTCTTGTAGGCCGTCATTGATGCTTCTAGATCACTTATATTCAGATGTGCGGCAATAATCATATCAGATTCTGGGATCAACTCTAGATGAATAATATTTGACAATGACAGCTCCGTATTTTCTTTTGTAGCCTGTATATAGTCGTATAGTTTGCTTCCTGTAATAATATTGTCAATTGTAGACGTTAAAGACTCATCTTCATTAATCTGAGTTCCCAATAGGGTAGCGTCTGGAGATGCTAAAATTTTTCCTGACCAGTCAATAAGAGAATTAAAAACAGTCTGATCATAAGAGTTTACAATACCCTTTTGAATCCCTGCGACTACCTTTTCTTTATCTCCATCATTATTCATGAATTCGCCTCCCAGCATGGCGAGTTCTTTCGTGTCTTGCTGGGCAGCGCGTATCTGATGATCAAGGAAATCTATCGTTTGATTTTTAACCACAATAGGTGTAGCAATAAAAGTGATTACAATAAAAAATAGAATAACACTTACGGTAATGTACAGATAGAATCTAAATTTTTTCATTAACTTAATTTTTATTAAAAATAAGATTTTATAGAACTATGTCAGTATTTGTTAGCGTCTAGTATTCCTTTTTAGACTCAAAAATTCCGTTTGGGGAATATATGCCAATATAAAAAGGGAATAACACATTTGAAATATTATTTTTGTGACTAAGATATAATGATATGGCATAGTTTGAAAGTATGAGTAGAAGTGGAGTTTTTAAAGGAATACTATTAGGATGCATAGCAATCCTATGTATATACGCTATATTTAGATATATAGAAACACCTGAAGATACTCAGAATGTCAAAACGCAAGCGAGCTTAAGTTCTAATGAACTTATTTCTTTAATGTCAAACAAGGTAGATAGCCCCTTCTATAAGTATGTAGATAAGGCAATAGAAATTGAAAGTGTGATTAAAGAAATCAATAAAAAAGAAGGAGTATATACCTTACTGCTGAGCGGAGATGATACAGAAACGCTTATTATTTGTGAAATGCAAAAAAACCAAAACGTACATATTCAAAAACTAACTATTGGAGATCCTATTGTTATAAAGGGGGTATTTAAAGGGTTTCTAAAAGATGCAGTTTTATTAAATTGTATTATCATGCCGTGAACCATTATGAAGAAACTACTACTTTTTTTTATTTTTATACATTCTGTTGCTATTTGTCAAAATAGCAACAACAAACAGATAGCTAGACAAGGGCAAGTCACGTTCTTTTCATATACCTCAGCAGAGAATATAGAAGCTGTAAACAATCAAGCATTAAGTATTTTAGATATAGAAACGAATGAGATTGCAGTGGATATTCTTATGAAAGCCTTTGTGTTTAAAAAGAAACTGATGCGTGAGCATTTTAATGAGAGTTATATAGAATCTGATCTCTATCCTAAGGCTGCATTTAGAGGTAAGATAGTAGGATTTAATCCTACTCAAGAGGGGGCTCAAACACGTATCATAGAAGGGATGTTTACCCTAAAGGATAATACGGTGCCCTTAACATTCAAGGTGACTATTGAACGCATCAATGACGCGTATAAAATTATTGGTGACGCAGAAGTTCTTTTAGAAAATTATGATATTAAAATCCCAAAATTACTTTCTCCTAATATTGCAAAAAACATACAAGTCTCGTTTAATTTTGAATTCACATCCTATGAAAAATAAGCTCGGTATCATCGTTTTTATGTGTATGAGTCTTGTACAATGGTCGCATGCACAAGACCTTGAAGACCTTCTTGAAAAGGAAGATATCACAAGGCAATCAGCGTATGTGATGTCTACATTTAAGGCAACACGTATCTCAATAGGCCACTCTGCCGAAACCCGTAAAAAAGGAGCGCTTGAAATATCTTTTATGAGTAGGTACTGGAATGTTCCTCAGGAGCAAAGTAATTCCTTTATTGCCGATAGGATGAGTGCTAGATTTGGGATTGATTATGCTTTTACAGATAGATTTACCGTGGGGATTGGAGGCGCTGCATCTAGTGGTATATTCGATACTTTTTTTAAATATAGACTTCTTCAACAAGAAGCTAATGGTAATGGGAGTCCCTTTGCCGTGACATTCCTGCAAACCGGGACCTACAGAAGCGCACAGTTCACTGGCGTAGAGGTAAGAAATGATTTTTTAGACAAAACTGCTTTTACTACACAATTACTAATCGCCCGTAAGCTAACGTCTAATCTGTCGCTTCAAGTAGCACCTACTTTTATACACCGTAGCTCGACCAAAAACCCTATCGATGATTCAAATCATTTTGCGATTGGTTTTGGAGGCCGTTATAAAGTGGCAAATCACGTATCGATTGTTTCTGAGTACTATTATTTAGCAAATGAACTAGCATCTAGAAATACTTTTGGTGCGTTTTCTTTAGGCACCAATTGGGAGGTAGGGAGCATAGTGCTTCAGTTTAAAATGACGAATAATCCTTTCTTTTCAGAGGATACTTTTATCACCCAAACACGTAGTAACTTTAATTTTAGAGACGGAAATTTCTTCTTTGGATTCCAAGGCACCTATTACATTCAGCTATAATAGCACTATTTGACATAGATGCGTACTCCTTTTTAATGCCCGATAGGTTTCACTCTTCTGGGGCTGATTTTTTAAGGTTTTATACGCTTTCGCGAAAGCGGTGCATGAATCTTTAACACCTTCTTTTTCTTTATTCTACAAACTATCTTATACTCATAAGATAGAAGTGTTGCGTCATTTCAATACGCTGAAAAAGCACAATTTTCTTAACTAGAGCGCCAACATCTACTATCGAAGAAGATGAATACTTTGATGAAAAAAGAACTCAAAACACATCGTTTGTAGAGCGTATACTCTGAATTATTTTTTGACGCTTCCTTTCAATAAAAATATAGAAATACTTTTTTTTGTAAAAATAACTCTGCTACCATGAGCTGTCATTCAATGCTGTATTCATAGTTGGATTGCCGAAACATTAATTTCTCCTCATTTTCCGATTTATTCAGGGTCTAAATATTCCTTTTTAGCCTCACAACATCCCGTTCATGTAGATTTTTAGGGAGCTAGCGGCATGTTTGTTATTCTTTTGTGGTGTACTAAAACAGGAAGGAAAATAACTTTTAAAAGGAATCGCCTTCATAAAAATAAATCATTATGAATACTATAAAAAGAATGCCAGTCAAAGAAATCTTGATTTTCCTAGTATGGATAGGAGGTATCATTTTCGCAATTTCTTATGCTTAATCTTAATTAGATATCAAATTATGGAAACGAATCTAGCACGAATTTTCGTCCAAAATAAATTTTGTACCCACTGTGTTGATAAAGTGAAAACGAAGATGATGGAAGTTCAAAACATAAGTAACGTGATTGTATACCCTCAGGACGCTTTGGTTGTATTTAATTTTAAAAGAGCCAACCAAGTATCTGAAGTACTTAATACACTTACCTCTTTAGGATACCCTCCATTAGGAGATGCCATGGAGAAAAATAATTATCAAACTCCCTTATGCGAATGTGCTGCCTAGTGCACGTCATATTCGATACTATATGAATACTAAAACTACATGGATGCACAGGAGTTTGCATCTCTGAAAAAAAACAATTTTGGCGAAAGCCAATTCAAAAACATTAACCTTTAAAAATAAAACAAAATGAAAAACTTACTTTTTTTATCCTTAGCCTTTTTGATATTGCTAAGCTGTAGTGATGATGATTATGGAGGCTCAGATGATGTGACCCCACCATTAGTCATCAATAATAATGTGAGACTAAACAGTGTAGCTGCTTTTGGGAATGTAATGACCAATGCAGATGGTTTTACATTGTATTTCTTTGCGCTAGATAGTAAAGGAACTTCAAACTGTAATGGAGGTTGTGCAGATGTATGGCCTGCCTTTTTTACAGATGACCTTACCCTTGATAGTGGCCTGAATGCAAATGATTTTGGTACGGTAACCCGTGAAGACGGATCGCAACAAACTACCTATAAGGGATGGCCGTTGTATACCTTTTCTAGTGATACTGCCGCTGGTGACATTAATGGAGACGGTGCAAGTGATACCTGGTATGTTGGAAAGCCTGATTATAGTATTATGATTGCAAAAGCCCAACTAGTGGGAAGAGATGCATCTGGAAATGAAACGAATCTAACCAGTAATTATACACCAGGAAACGAAGAGACTTTTTATATGACAAGTGGTTCCGGGAGAACGATCTATCGCTTTAGTAATGATGAGGCAGCTACCAATAACTTTACAGCTTCCGATTTTTCTAATGATGGAGTATGGCCTATTGTAGAGGTCAATGTGACCAATGTACCTAGCATTTTTAATACTGCAGGGTTTGGAACTATCGATGTATTTGGTCGTCAGCAAGTCACGTATAAAGGATGGCCATTGTATTACTTTGGTCAAGATCAAGAAAGAGGTGATAACTATGGAGTTGGTTTTCCAGCAGCAGGGGTATGGCCTATCGTTAATCAAGATACAGAAATTGCACCAGCACCAGAGGAAATGGTAGCAGCGACGTATGATGTTACAAACCAAGGAGCTACAGCTTATATTTTTAATAGTGAAAATCTAGAAAATGCAGAAAATCCAGATTTTACCTTACAAAGAGGACAAACCTATGAGTTTGTTGTCAATACGCCAGGGCATCCATTTCTTATAAAATCTGTTCAAGGAACAGGAACAGATAATACCTATGATCAGGGCGTTATCAATAATGGAGCTTCCCAAGCGACCATCACCTTTACGGTTCCTGATACCGCTCCAGATACATTGTTTTATAATTGTGAATTTCACGGTGCTATGACCGGAGTCTTCACAATAATTGATTGAAAAAGAAGAATTAGTTTTTAGTTGATTTGTTTAGAACCTGGGGTTGTGGGGCACCCTGGGTTCTTTTAAACAAACACGGGTCATTTAATGAGCGAATGAAGCACCTAAAATGTAAACGCTACAGCTAACTACGGTCATATAAACTGCCTTCAACACAAAACAACCACTTCTTTTAAAGATCATTGGAGATTAGCGAAATTCCTGTTAGATCATATTCAGTAGAGCGCAATGCTTCAATAACAAGAGATTTATTACAACTAAAACACAACGAATAATTAAAATTCAAAGTCATGAATACACGATGGAAAAGTAAAAAAACGATAAAAATAATATTCGGATGTTTTCTCATGGGACTAGTAGCGATTACAACCACAAGCTGTGAGAGCAATGAACTGTCCGAACTACTAGAAGCCGAAACCATTGCAGACGATGGTGACACAGGAGATGGTGATACTGATGGTGATACGGCAAACCTTGTGACCTATCAGAATACAACAAAAGCGATTCTTGATAACGCCTGTGTTCAGTGTCATAATGCAACCACGGCAAACGGTGGTGTACGATTACATAATTACACAAATGCTTCTGCTGTTGCAAATAGCGGACGTATGATTGCTCGTATGACAAATAGCGGGAGTCCCATGCCTCCAAGCGGTAATTTACCCGATCCGATTATACAAGATATTATCGATTGGATAGACGACGGAACTTTAGAAAACTAATTAAAATTAAAAATAAAAAACGATGAAAACACTACTCTTACTTATAGGGATACTCTTTTGTACTGAAGGATATGCCCAAAAATATTACACAAAAACAGGACAGATTGATTTTGAAGCATCCGTACCTGCTTTTGAACCTGTAAAAGCGAGTCATAAGACCGTGACAGCTTTGCTAGATACCAACTCAGGAGAGATTGCTATTCTGTCATTAATGAAAGGGTTTCGGTTTAGAAATGCACTCATGGAAGAACATTTTAATGAAAATTATATGGAAAGCGATACCTATCCCAAAGCTATTTTTAAAGGGACCGTCATCGACTTTTCAAAAGAAGGTCTGAACGATAGTAAATCCTTTACCATAAAAGGCACGCTCACATTACACGGAAAAACAAAGGATGTAGAAGCGATACTGGATGTAAAAACAGTGGACAATACATTGGTGTTACAAACTACTTTTTCAGTAGCGCCCGAGGATTTTGATATTGAAATACCAGGGGTGGTGAGTGAGAAAATATCAGATGAGATTTTAATTACCGCCGACTTCACGCTTGTAGAAAAATAAAAGGCTATGAAATCAAAAAAATCACTCATAATGGTATTAGGCGTGGGAGTTCTATTAGTCGTTGCTCTTGTGTACAATTATGTATATCAAGATCACAGAGATATCGGATCTGAGGCACCTGCCTTTACCGTATCTGCCTCAGAACTTTCACAGGCTTTTCAACAGAATGAAACGACGGCAACGCAAACCTATTTGAATCAGACTATTCTAGTAAAAGGTGCGGTAAGTACTATGGATAAAGAGACGGCTATGATGGAGCCTAGTATTTTTTTCGCTTTAAGCGAAAATCAAAACACAGCAGAAATAGCTGGTTCACCGACCATATTTCAAATAAAAGGACGCTGTATTGGATATGACAGTATTCTAGAAGAAATCAAATTTGATCAAGCGATCATCATCAACTAACCCAAAAATCAAACGTATGAATATTTTTAAACGAGTAGTCTTACTCCTTTTATTTTTGCCATGCACCCTAATGGCGCAAGACAGCTTATTAGACGAATTAGAGAGCGAAACTCCTGTCGCAGACGAAGCAGTAAGTTCTGTTTTTAAAGGAGTTAAATTAGTCAATTTTGAATCTACAAAACTCATAGGTGAAAACCAGTTTTATTTTGTAATTGCCCATCGCTTTGGAAGTTTAAAGGATGGGGTAGATAACTTTTTTGGATTGGATGATGCTTCTGTGCGTATTCAATTTATCTATGCGCCCAATTCATGGCTAAATATAGGTGCTTCCCGATCAGGTTTTAATAAAACGTATGACCTGTCCTTTAAATATCGACTTTTACGTCAGAAAAAAGACAGATTTCCTGTAACTGTAGTTGGGTATAATTTATGGAATGTCAATACAAATTTAGACAAGGATTTATTCCCAGAACTTTCTTTTAATGATCGCCTTGGGTATGCCAACCAGTTATTGATCTCCAGAAAATTTAACCATTGGTTGTCCTTAGAGTTTGCACCTACCTTTTTTTATGACAATACCGTTTTTGAAGACGGACAAGACAATGCGCAGTTTGTGCTAGGTTTTGGAGGTCGTTTTAAATTCACAAAACGCATGGCATTAATTGCAGATTATGGATATCACTTAAATAGAGTGGATGGCTCTGTATTTAATAACGCCGCCGCCTTAGGATTAGAAATTGAGACGGGCGGTCATGTATTTCAAATCCACGTATCTAACAGTCAGGCGATGTTTGAAAATGGATTTTTAGGACAAGCCAGAGGAGATTTTGGCGATGGAAGCGTATTCTTAGGCTTTAATATTTCCAGAGCGTTCAGCTTGAAGAAGAA
>CAYGQJ010000155.1:0-8313 GCA_964351845.1 uncultured Flavobacteriaceae bacterium
AGAAATGCCACTTACCTCCAATGGTAAGATAGATAGAAAGGCGTTACCAAATCCTATAATGGAAGAAGAACAGGTATATGTAGCTCCGAGAAATGAAATAGAAAGAAAATTGAGAGATTTAATCTCTAAAATAACAAATAGACCATTGGATAAAATTGGAATTGACAATAACTTTTTTGAGTTAGGAATGAATTCTTTGAAAATTATCGAAATGACCATATTATTGAAAAGATCAGAAGATATTCAAGTGTCAGAAATTGATTTGTTTTCGTATCCAAATATCAGAAACCTGTCAGATTATATAGAAAGTGATTGTTCGGTACTACAATGAACAACTCAGGGTTCCAATAAACAATATATCAATATTAAAAAAAAATAGCTGTGGAAAATTTAAGTAATACCCATTTAGATATCGCTATCATAGGAATATCCTGTCGTGTACCGGGAGCAAATAATTGGAGAGAATTTTGGAAGAATTTAGTAAGTAGCAAAGAATCTATCAAAATAGATTCATCTATAGAAAAAGAAAATAAAAAATACATAGCCATTGATTCATCAATTGATGGGAAGGATTTATTTGATGCTTCATTTTTTGATTACAATAAAAACGAAGCGGCTTTAATGAATCCTAGATATAGAATTTTCCATCAGTCGGTTTGGGAAGCTTTAGAAGATTCAGGGTATACCCCAGAAAGTGTTGATGGAAAAATAAGTTTATATGCAGGGTGTAATTCAGATTTTAATTGGATGGTGTATGCCAACTTTATGAATCGCAATAAATTAGTAGATGATTTTACATTAAGGTTTATTTCAGGAAAAGAGCATTTGTCATCATTAGTTTCCTATAAATTAAATTTAAATGGACCTGTTTACAGTATAGATTCTGCTTGTTCTACTTCGTTAGCGTCAGTACACTTAGCTTGTAAAGACTTGATACATAATGAATCTAATTTAGCTATTGCTGGAGGAATTTCTCTTAATACATATTCTGAATCAGGATATTTTTATCAAGAAGGATCAATACTATCAGAAGATGGGCATTGTAGAACATTTGACAAACAAGCCTCTGGAGCGGTTCCTAGTGAAGGGGTTGGAATTGTGATTTTAAAAAAATTAGATCAGGCGATAAAAGATAAAGACCATATATACGCTGTCATTAAATCGAGCGCAGTTAACAATGATGGAAATAGAAAAGTAGGATATGCTGCACCGAGTGTGAGAGGTCAAGTAGAATGCATAAAAGAAGCATATTCTAAAGCAAATATTGATTATAATACTATTGATTATATAGAGGCCCACGGAACAGCTACCAAGTTAGGAGATATGGTTGAAGTTGCAGCTCTTAACGAAGCCTTTTATAATGACACTAGCTATAACTGTAGTGTGGGGTCTGTAAAAACTAATATCGGACATACAGATTACGCCTCGGGTGTTATTGGTTTAATAAAAGCGGCACTTAGCTTAGAAAATAAACAACTACCTCCAAGCATAAATTTTGAATCTAATAATCCAAAAATAGATTTTGGTAATGGTCCTTTTAAGGTAAATAATGAATTGAAAAATTTGAGCCCTAATAATAAGGATTTATATAGAATAGGAGTTAGTTCATTTGGAATAGGAGGCACAAACGTACATACAGTGCTTGAGGAGGCGCCAGAAGTAATAGATTCAGAATCAAAATTACATTCTTTAAAATCGGTTATGCTTTCCGCGAAAACAAAAGCATCATTATCACGAAATATAAAAAACATTACGTCTTTCATAGAAAAAGAGAAGAATGTGAATTTAGACGATCTCTCTTATTCATTAGCTGTAGGTCGAAAGCACTTTAAATATAGAAAACGTATTCAGTATAACTCACTCGATGAATTATTAAAAAACCTTAGAAATCAAGAAATCGGATTAATAAATAACAAACCTTCTATAAGCATTTTTTTATCTAATACATGTCTGTACTCTTTTGATGTAGTTGAAGAATTATATTTTTCATTTCCTATAGTTAAAGAAACGATAGACCATTGTTTTGACTTAATTAAAAAAAGAACTAAGGGTAAAGCTGACTTTAGCACATTATTTATAGAGGGAACATCAGATAATCGTTTTGATACAGTCGCTAATAACGACCTATTGACATTTGCAGTTCAGTATTCGGTTATTCAATTTATAAAAAGCCTAGGAATTACTATTGATCACTATTTGTCTTATGGTATTGGAGAATTAATTGCTTTGTGTGCAGATGGTGTATTAGATATAGAAGACACTATTAAAATGATTCTTGCTAGGGATTATCTAATAAATGACAAGGTAAAAGGAGAGACAATATTAGCGATGATTAGCGAAGAAGTTGCATCCAAATATTGTACGAATGATATTTCGCTAGCAGCCATAAATTCTATAGAAGAAATTATGTTTTCTGGACCAGCAAAGCAGATAGAAAAACTGTTTCAGGAACTTATAGAAGACGGTATTTTATGTGTCAAACTGGAAGAAAATAATACGAGTATTGTTAGAAAAAAAATAGGAAAAGAAAAATTTAAAATTGATTTTGAAAAAATACAATGGCAAAAACCCTCAAATAAAGTGATCTCTTGTTATACATCCGATATTATAAAGCAAGAGGATATAACATTTTCAGACTATTGGATAGATCAAACTTTTGGAACTTTTAATTTTTCAAGATCAATAAATAAATTGATGAAAATGGAAAAACAGATGGTGATTCTTGATTTAGGAGCTAATTTGTTTTCACAAAATGTAAGAAGAGCTGGCAGTTTTAACAAAAAGTGGAAAGTGTTTAGTGTATTAACAAAGAGCAAGAAAAAAAATAAAATAGATATGCTCTGCGATAGTTTTGAATATCTCTGGGAGAAAGGTGTTGATGTCCTTTGGAGTAAATACTATGAGTATAATAAAAGAAATAAAATTCCTTTACCTACCTATTCATTTGATTTACAAAAGTATTCATGTATTGCAGATATTGATTTTGATCAAATTTTTAATTTGATTAAAACAACAAAAGAGACTCCTAAAACGGTAAAAGTAGCTAACGTAAAAGAGATTGATACTAAAACAGCCAAAGTCTTGCCAAAAGGGGATATGGTTACTAATAGATTAATCAGTCTATACAAAGAAGTATTAGATGGTGAAGTTCTTCCTACAGATAACTTTTTTAAAATAGGAGGGAATTCTTTGAATGGGTTACTACTATGTGAAAAGATAAATCAAGAGTTTGAAGTAAAAATTACCGTTGAAGATTTTTTTGATACTGAGTCTATAGGAGATATGGGATTATTAATTCAAAAATTAAGCGGGAATTTAAATAGAAAAACAATTAGGATATGAATGTTAATTTTTTAATGGATAAGCTGAAAAAGAATGATATTCTTATTTCAGTAGCTGATGGAGAATTAGAAATTTCTTACCTAGAAGAAGAGGTGTTTAAAAGTCTAATTCCTGAAATTAAAGCGTATAAACAAGAAATCATAACGTTTTTAAAATCAAATCAGAAACAGAAAAACACTCAAATTCCTAAAACTGAAATACTACAAGAAGGATACCCATTAACATCCTCTCAAAAAAGATCTTGGGTAGTAAGTCAGATGGAAACAGAAGAATTGGCATATAATATTCATAGTGTATACCAAATCAATAGTCATATAGATATACAATTATTTAAGGAATCATTTTCTGAGTTATTAAAAAGGCACGAGATATTAAGGGCTATTTATAAAGAAGGCAATAACCAAGAAATACGTCAATTCTTTATTCCTTTTGAAGATTATCTCCCTGAGATTCATATTTTTTCTGAAATACAAGAAGAGGAAATTCCTAAAGCAATTAGAAAACTTCACAGGAAACCGTTTGACCTTAAGAACGGGCCATTAATTAGAATATCATTGATTAAAAAACAACAAAACAGTTGGATATTTTTTATTAATACACATCATATTATTTCAGATGCAAAATCTATAGATATTTTGCTTTATGATTTATTTAAAATTTATGAAAGCAAACTAAAAGGAATAGAAGTGCCACTTAAACCTTTGAGAATACAATTCAAAGATTATGTTATGTGGAGAGAAGAAAGGTTATCTAAGGTTGATATGACTCCACATAGAGATTTTTGGCTATCTCATCTAGAAGGAGAGTTACCCATCTTCGATTTAAACCTAGGAAAAAAGAGAAATAAAAATAAAACGATAGAAGTAGGCACTGTAAATAGGATTATAGAGAATGATAGTTATAAAAAGTTTACGTCATTTTGCAAACAAAAAAACACAACTCCTTTCTCAGTTATTATAGCAATATTAAAATTATTGTTTTATAGATATTCTAATCAAAGAGATATAATAATAAGTTTTCCTATCTATGGTAGATATGATAAAGAACTAGAAAATCAAATAGGATTCTATGCAGAAATGCTTTTGTTGAGAACCCAATTTAAAGGTGATGAAAGCTTTGATGCGTTTTTATCTATGATTAGTGAAAATCTAATCAAAGTGTATGAGCATAGAGATTATGATTTTGAAGATTTATTAAAAAATATTGAGTATCGAAAGGATATCAGTCGAAACTCAATATCTGATGTTTTTGTAGTATATAAAAATTTTAAATCCATTGAAATTTTAAGTAATGAAATGGATTTTGATGTATATGCTGATCTTGATATTACTTTTAATGATCATGATTTTATTTTTAATTTTTATGAAACGGGAGATACTATTTCTTGTAGTGTAGATTATAAAATAAGTCTTTATGAAAAACATCTCATAGAAAGATTGTTACTACATTTTGAAACAATACTAAATTTTGTGGTACAATCTTCTGAAACATCCATTGATAAGGTAAAGTTGCTTAACCCATATGAGGAAAGTAAACTTTTAGATATAGGGTATAATAAAACCCAAACAGAGCAGCAGGTTATTGAAGAAAGATCATTGGATTTTAGTTTACTATTCTTTGGAAATCAAAACTCAGCTAATCATGGGTATGAATTTGTTTTGGAATCATCTAAATATGCTGATCAAGCTGGTTTTAAAGCGGTTTGGACTCCAGAGCGTCATTTTAATGAATTTGGAGGAGCATATCCCAATCCTAGTGTGCTTGGAGCTGCTTTGGCTGTATCTACAGACCAAATTAAAATTAGATCAGGTAGTATTATAGCAGCACTACATCATCCTGTTAGGATAGCAGAAGAATGGTCAGTTGTAGATAACTTGTCTCAAGGAAGGGTAGAAACTTCTTTTGCCTCAGGTTGGAATGTAAATGATTTTGTAATCGCTCCTAAGAACTTTGAAGACCGTCATGCTATTATGCATGAAAGAATAAATACAGTTAAAAAACTTTGGAGGGGAGAGAAGATCATATTTGAAACACCAGAAGAGAAGAAAGCAATTGAAATATTTCCAAAACCTATTCAAAAAGAATTACCAATTTGGTTAACAGTGAGGAGAAAAGAATCTTTTATTACTGCTGGAAAAATAGGAGCTAGTATACTTTTTAGCTTTACTAGCATAGACGAAATCAAAGAGAAAATTGATATTTATAGAAATACTTGTCGAGCCTACGGTTACAAAGAAAAAGATTGTAAAGTTGCTATCATGCTTCATACATATATAGATAGTTCTCTAGAAAATGCAGAAATGAAAGTACTTCCTTTTTTAAAGCAATATTTTTCAAAGCAATTAGAAATGTTTGGCAAATTACCTTACACAGAGAATTACTCTTTAGATTCAAAAAATATTGATGCCTTATTAGAATATTCGGCAAAAAAATATATTGCTAATGGTAGTTTGATTGGTACAGAAGATTCTTGTTATGATATGCTGAAAAACTTATATGATATAGGAGTCGATGAAATTGCGTGTTTGACTGATTTTGGAATTGAAAAACAGGATAATCTAAATAGTCTTACGTTTGTGGCTAATCTAAAAAACAAGTTTAATAAAGATTTAAAAAGGAATTTAAATTCCTTTTTCGAAGACAAAGATATGTCACGTTCTTTTACTAAAAATCATACAGAGTTACCTAGTGAGAAAACATTAACTGTTATTGATGCTTTCAAAAAGCAAGTTCTAGAGACTCCCAATAGTATAGCATTAGAGACAGGTAGTGTTACATTAACCTATTCGGATCTTGATAAAAAATCGGATCAGATAGCCACGTATTTGCTAGCACAAGGATGTGTTAAAAATGATAAAGTACCTATTTGCATGTCAAGATCTGAAATGATGATAATAGCCATATTAGGAATCTTGAAAATTGGAGCAGTTTATGTGCCAATGGATTTGACATATCCAAAAGAACGACTTTCAAATATTATTGAAGAAGTTAAAGCAAAAATTGTAATTGTAGATAAAATATCAAATGCTACATTTTTCAAAAAAGAAATAAAAGTCTTTGATGTAGAAGTTCTTAATTCTTGCATTGAAAATTCTTCTTTTTCAGATAGGTCTTCTATTAAAATTAACTCACATGATACAGCATATATAATTTATACATCTGGATCTACAGGTGAACCTGTTGGTGTAGAGATTTCACACCTTTCTTTAGTAACCTTTATTAAAAACATGAATAAAGAGGTTAATTTTAGTAAAGAGGATAAAATTTTGAGCGCAACTAATAGTGTCTTCGATATATCTTTACTGGAGTTTTTGATTCCGTTATGTTTTGGAGGTACTTTGTTGTTAGCCAATGATAAAGAGTGTAAGAATATGCATTTTTTACAAAAATTAATTATTGATGCAAAGCCTACTTTTATGCAAGCGACACCTTCTCGATGGCAAATGCTTATAGATAGTGGGTGGGAGAATAGAAGGCCTATAAAAATATTATCTGGAGGTGAAAAACTAGATGATGTTTTGAAAGATGACTTAGTTAAATTAAGTAATAGAGGTAGTATTTTTAATTTATATGGCCCTACAGAAACTACTATTTGGGCAACTTTTCAAGAAGTAACTTTAGATGAAAAAGTGACTATAGGAAAACCTATTGAAGGAGTGAGTGTATATATACTTTCTGATAGCTTGGAATTGGTTCCAAAAGGAATAATGGGAGAAATATGTATAGGAGGAAGCCAGCTTGCAAAAAGATATTATGAAAAAGAATCTTTAACAAAAACGAGATTTGTAAATAATCCTTTTGATAAAGAAGAACGTCTCTATAAAACTGGTGATTATGGACGTTGGTTACCCAATGGGACCATAGCATTTTTAGGTAGAAAAGATGCGCAAGTAAAAATTAATGGTAATAGGATAGAATTAGGAGAGGTAGAGAAAAGAATAAAAGAATTTGAAGGAATAAAGGATGCTGTTGTTCTTAAAAAAGTAACAACTTTTGGTAAAGACTCTCTAGTAGCTTACTTAAAAGTTAAAGATACGATAGATATAAGTACACTTAGGAAGAATCTATTTTTGAAAATCCCTTACTATATGATTCCAAATTTTTACATTCAATTAGATACGTTTCCTTTAACGGCTGCTGGTAAAGTAGATATTAGAGGTTTATCATTAATGGAAACTAAAAAAATACAAGATTCAGAATATTTGGCTCCAAGAAATAATTTTGAACAAAAGTTTATTGAATTAGTTTCAATATTAACAGGAGAGAGCGTAGCTGATATAGGGATTAATAATAACCTTTTTGATTTAGGCTTAACATCTTTACAGATGTTACGAATTGAAAACTTCATATCAGAAGAGTATTCTTACTTTGATTTTAAAATTACAATGTTATTTGACTATCCAAATATTAAAGATTTAATGGATAGTTTATATGTAGCAGAAGTTGTTTTATAACATTACGTGACAAGTAATATTTATTGTTTTCAGAATTATAAATTCTGAAAATCTGTTTGTAGTTTTCAACTATACAGTGTCTATTAAGAGGACACATAAAATAATGAATATCTATCCTAAGATTATTCATTCTAGATTCCAATTATTTAATTCTAATCAACTATAAGAGAGATTTTATAATCAAACACAAAGCAACTGTTTGTAGTGTTTGATATTCGACTGTATATGAGTCGATTATATAAGGTTAATTCTATTTTTTAATAATTAAGAAAACATTTTACGATGAAAGACATCAAATCAATACTTAAAGATTTGTCTACTAAGGATATCCAGATTTTCCTAGACGATTCAGAAGAGAATTTAAGAGTGCTTGGTAATACTGTAGCCCTTACTGAGGAAGATAAAATCAATATTTCAACCAATAAGCAAGAACTTATTGCATTACTTAAGAGGAGTAATAGTAGTATGGATACTACTTTTGAGGTGATTGAGCCTGTTGCTATATCTGAGAGTTATG
>CAYGQJ010000156.1:0-5525 GCA_964351845.1 uncultured Flavobacteriaceae bacterium
TGTAAATGTATTTTGTCAACCCAAGACAATTCTGCCATAAAAACTGTCAATTCTGTAAGAGACATTGTTTTAAAGAAGATCAGCAATAGAGCATCAACGAAGGAGATACTTACATATCTTTTCTAGAAACAAAATACATAGCAAGCGCCCCTTTTCCTTTAGCTTCTATTTCACCACGATACTCAAAGATGAGATCAGGTTCATTTTGGACCACCATATAGGTGTCGTGACTAATATTTACTTTTCCAGCTTCTCCATTACTTTCCATGCGACTAGCGGTATTTACGGTATCTCCCCAAATGTCGTACTGGAATTTTTTTACTCCCACAATACCGGCTACAATAGGGCCCACATGAATTCCTACGCGCATATCAAAAGCTGGTTTACTGTTCAGATCATTTTCTATCTTTCTTTTAATTATGAAGGATTGCATCTCTAATGCTGCAAGAATGGTATTCTTTACGGCATGTGTATCTGGCTGAGGTAACCCCCCTGCAGCCATGTAGGCATCGCCAATGGTTTTTATTTTTTCTATGTGGTATGTTTCCATAATCGCATCAAAAGCTTTAAAACACACATTGATTTCTTCTACAAGTTCCTGAGGTGATAGTTTTGAGGCTGTTTCTGTAAAGGATTTAAAATCGGTAAAGAGTATGGAGGCCGTTTCAAAGTCTTGAGCATCTACATAGCCTTTTGCTTTAAGCTCTTCTGCTATTTCTTCTGGTAGGATATTGAGAAGTAAGTGTTCTGATCGGTCTTTTTCTATTTGAAGTTTTGCTTTAGATTTTTTAGTAAACTTGAGTCTACTCCATAAACTCCCTGCAATAACAATGATAAAACACCCAGATATAATTAAGATATTTCGTTGCTTTTCCTTTTTTTCAATGTCAATTTTATGACTTTCCTTTACTTTACGTTCTTTTTCAGAATGATAGATACTGTCCAATAATTGCTCCTTTTCAAATTCCATATGGAGCATTCGGTTTGCTGTCTTTCGGGTTTGTAAACTATCCGTTAGGCTTACAGATTGTTCATAATAGAAAAGGGCGTTGTTTTTATTATTAAGTGATTTATTTACTAGATACAAACATGAACATGCTTCTTTTTGTGCAGAGACAATATGTAATTGCTTTGCTATTTCTAGTCCTTTTTTACAATAAGAACGACTTGTTTTTAAATTATTTAATTTAAAATATAGGTTGCCTGTTGCAATAAGTGATAGTGCTTTGTAACGTTTGTTGTCTAATTGCTCTGCTAGTTGAAAAGTTGCTTTGTAGTGTTCTAGTGCTTCTTCTGTTTTCTTTGTAGCCTCTTTTACAGCACCTAAGATATACGTGGATTCTAAAATACGTTGTTTGTCGTCTGTAGTTTCAGCAATGAATAAGCCTTTTTCTAACGTTTCTAAAGCTTCTGTGTATTTTTGTTGTTTAAGATAAACTTCCCCTATACCCATAATCACCTGAGAGCTCGCTTTACTATTATTTAGAGACTCATAGGTTTTTTGAGCTGTTTTAAAGTAATTCATTGCCTGGGTATATTCATCTAACTTCAGATAGATGCCTCCTATATTTTGTAGCGCAGATGCTTTTTGTTTGATATTACCCTGTGTTTCATTGATGATAACGGCCCTCTTATAATGCTCTAATGCTTTAGAATAGTTGCCCAAGTGATAATAAATGGCTCCTTTATTATTAATGGATGAAGCGATTCCTTTTTTAAAGTCAATACGTTCATATACTTGAATACTTTGATCATAGTACTCTAATGCTTTAGGGTAGTCTGCTATGTAATAAGAGATGGTGGCTATTTTATTAAGGCAGTTTCCAATACCACTAGTATCATTAAGAGCTCTGTAGATGTGAAGGCTTTTGTTGGTAATTGCTTCAGCCTCTGTAAAGGCACCCTTTTTTATATGAGGTGTAATTTGGTTAAAAAGACTATCTGCTGTTTTTTTTTGAGAATTCTTGGGTTCTTCTTGAAATTCTTGGACGATAGCATCAACACGCAAATTAGTATTTTCGCTTAAAGCGAAAAAATAACATAAACAAAAAAAGAGAAGTTGTCCTATGTGCAGATACTTCTCTTTATCTCGTTTATTCCATAAAAAAATAGAGGCGAGTTTATTTTTCATCGTATGATATCTAGATCATCTTTTTTAATACGATTAAAAAAGACTTGCTAATGGCGTAGCTATATCCTCAATAACAGGATCAACTTGACCTCCTCCAGCGACAATTTCTAATTGCTCTTCGGTTAGTTCTACATCATCCATAGAGGGCTCTGCAGGAATATTAATATAAATAACATCAGGTGATGATTGATCTGTAACAAGAATAGTTTTTTCTTTTGGCAGATTAAGTTGTTCTCCTGTGAGTGTTTGTATGGCTTCTAGCGGATTTTCTTTAAGACACTTTTTAAAGCTTGTATCTTCCCATGCCTTTTGAATGATTGCTTGTAATAATTTTTGTTCTCTTGTTAATTCCATAAGTTTTGATTTATATTGATGTATACTAATGATACCCGTTTATTATATTAGGGGATTCCCTCTATTGTCTGAAATACGAAGTAGGAGTAAGTGTCTCTAAATCCATATCTGCAGTAGCAAGCGCTCTTACTTTTTGCAATTCAATAGGATCCATTCCGCCCACGATAAGATCAAGATCATCTTCACACAGTGTAAAATCATTCATTTTTGATACACATGATTTTCGCCGGCAGGATAAGCATTTGGGATTATTTGAAGTAGCGCAAGTGTTTTTTGTTAACTTGATCATAGTATTATTTTTTAAATTGAAAACAATGGCATGATTTCTATCTAAATAGCGCACGCATGTTTTTCTGTGTTTATATGTTGTAAATGTACTTGAGAAAATAAAGAGGGAAATGCCAAAAAGACTGACAGAAAGTAAAAAGAGAGAGGAAAATGATTTTAATAGGGATCTCTAGAGAATGATGGTGAGTCGTTACGTGAAAATTTTAGAATATGATACGCTTAAGACTAAAGAAGAAGATGTGCTTTCTAGGTTTAACGAGGTGTTGGAAGTGACTCGTGTTGATTAAGCACTATAACTTTGAAGTAAATTAATGGATTGGTCACTTCCATTAATAGAAAGAGATAAGTTTATACAAAATTGGAATTCTTCACAATAATAATAGGTTTTTCTACTGCGATCATACCCTATGGTTGCATCATATTCTTTTAACCTGTCAATAAGACTATAAACAAGCCGTTCACTTAAGTGCATTCTTGTAGCAAGTTCCTTTGGCGTTCCTGTTCGTTCTTGATGGATAAGCTGATGAAGCTTTTCGAGTCTAGTGAGTGTTTTAATTGAATTCATTTTTGTTCGTTTTTAATGATTGAGTGTTATGCTTTGTTTTTTGTTATAGAGCCATTGTTCTCCTTTTGAGTCTTTTGTCTGTCTTTTGTCTGTCTTTTGTCTGCCTTTTTATAGATTATATCTAAAAGTTTTGCTTAAATGCTATAGTAATGGTACGTTTGGTTGATTCAAAGATGCATAGACTATTCAATTCAACAAAGTGCAGTAAGTCGACATTCATAGAACAACGAGTCGATATTCCTTGAAGATGAAGAGATTTTTTTTATTGTAAATCGCAGATAGTCAACAATTAAAGTACATATGATTCTTACCCCCCTAACAAAGCAGACATACGGTCTATTACTCGTCGTTTTACTATATACTTTTATCGGGAGCGCACAAGATGTTACTTTTATAATCCCTGATTCTCTTAATTCTAAGTCTTATAAAGAAATCTTTAAGAGTTACGAGAAGGTATATCAGGACACTTTGAAATCAAAAATCTATCTCAATACCTATTACAAAAAAGCGATTCTTGATGATGATGAACAGAAAAAAGCAAAAGCTTTAAGTCATATCTCTTATTATATAGAGGATTATGCCACTAGAGTTGAGGTGTTGGACTTAGCGATACATCACTCAAAAAAAGCAGAGGATTACAAATATTTAATGGTTGTTTATGCTTTTGCAGGTGGATTCTACTCATCTATCTCGTCCTACGACAACGCATTAGACTTTTATTTTAAATCACTTGCTTTAGCTGAAGAGTTTGATAATCAAGACTATGTATATATTAATAAACATAATATTGCGCTAATTAAAGGAGATATAGGAAATTTCAAAGAATCGTTAGAAATTTTCAAAGAATGCTATGATAGAGAAATACAACTTGGTGATAAAAGTTATATTTATGATTACCTTGATTCTGGAATAAGTCTATCTGAAGCATTTATACGAAATAAACAGATGGATTCTGCTTCTTATTATTTAGGTGAGGTAAAGAAAAAAGCGAAAGATTACTTTTCTGATATTGAAGCAGAATATTTGATATATAAATACATCGCTAATAATGGAAATAATGTAGAAGATTATAATAATTTGGATCTTTCACTTAGAAAAATAAGAGCACAAGGTGGAGATGTTAAAAGAATTTTATTATTTGGAAATTATTATGCGGGTACTATAGGAGAAGAAGCTGGAAGTGACCATTTTCAAAAGAACTTCGAGCAAGTTGATTCTATATATTCTAAAGATAAAATCTTCATTCCAGAGGTGCGCCTTTCCTTTGAGAAATTAATCAAACATTACAAAAAGAAAAAGAACCCCCTTAAACAGCTTCTTTATGTAGATAAACTTTTGAGATTTGATAGTATATACACAAAACAGATTAAAGCACTGAATTCGAAGATTTATGAGAATTATGACACTCCTATATTATTGTCTGAAAAAGAATCATTGATATATGAGTTAAATAAGAAGAATACTACGTTGAGTTATGGATCTGTCTTGTTGTTTGCCGTAGTGTTGTTATTAGTTGTTTTGGCATTTTATCTTTATGTAAGAACAAGAGCACTCAAAGAAAGGTTTAATAAGGTTGTTAATAACCCTAAACCTAAACCTATCGTGGAGGATATCGTTAAAACAGAAGCCCCTTTAATAACGAAAGAACCTATAAAAAAAGAACTTTTAATTTCTTCTACTATCGTTAATGAAGTTTTAGACAACCTTGTCAAATTTGAAGAAAAGAAACTATTCATCAATAAAAATCTAACATCTACATCGCTTGCAAAAAAAGTGGGGACCAATAGTAAGTACTTATCTCAGATAATTAATCATTTTAAAAATAAAAACATTACAAGCTACATCAATGATCTTCGTATTGAATATTCCATAGAACTTTTAAAGTCTGACAATAAAATTTTGAACTATACAATTCAAAGTATTGCAGAAGAGGTGGGATTTAATAACGCTGAATCATTTTCAAAAGCATTTTTTAAAAAAACAGACTTAAAACCATCTTATTTCATTAAGCAATTGAAAATCAAGAAAATGAAATAAAAATAATCTCTCGATATTCTATGAATATCGAGTAGATGTAAAGAATATAGGTAAGGATATCACTTGAACTTTAGATATATTTACCCAACAACATTTTTAAACCTAAAATTGAAACCTAAAATTGAAATTATGAAAACTCAGAAAAGAAAA
>CAYGQJ010000156.1:5625-8271 GCA_964351845.1 uncultured Flavobacteriaceae bacterium
AGTACAATATTCATCTTGTTCTAAAAAGGAGAATAACAATCATTTCAATTATCCAAAAATTGATAAAGAAATTGCTATAGATACGATAGGGGGAATCGTTACAAAAGATCCTTATCGTAATCTCGAGCAATTACAAAACACTTCTATAAAAAATTGGTTTAAGAATCAAGGAGATCTTACAGATAGTATTTTGTCAAAAATCAATCCCCAAAACGATCGATATAATGACATACTAAACATTGAAAGTACATCTTCTCATAACGAGATTATCGAACGGTATATCTATACAGATAATGGATCTTACTTCATACTTAAAAAACCTAAAGAAGGAAATATATCTCATTTATTTTATAAAAGTGATCAGAACTCTGAAGAAGTCCCTTTTTTTAATCCTGAGACTATAGGGAAGGGGTTTAGCATAAATTATTTAAAAATAAGTCCTAATGAGAAAAGTATGGCTGTTGCAGTTTCTGCAAAAGGAGCGGTGAATAGTGAAATTTACGTAATCGATGTTTTATCCAAAAAAGCACTCCCCTATTCTGTTCCAAATGCAATCCCTAATGTCGTAGGGGGTATTAATTGGCTTGCAGATAGTAGTGGCTTTTTTTATCTACGCTTTCCCCATCTTGATCCTCAAAAGAATTCTTATTTAGAAAACTCTGAAGCTTATTTACATTATGTAGATCAATCTACATCAGCAGATCAAGCGATTTTTTCTATAGATAAGACGCCAAAAATTCAATTCACTTCAGCAGACTTTCCGATCGTTCAAACAAGAAAGGGAAATCCAAACATTTTACTAGGTAGAATAAGTGGAAATAATCCTTACAAGGATGTGTACTTTGCTGAGATAAGTGATCCTTTATCTATTGAAAACCCTAATTGGCAGCCTCTTTTTAAACAATCGGATCAAATTGATCAATATGTAATAAAAGAGGATACCCTATATTATAGAACTTCCAAGAATGCTTCCAATTTTAAAATTTGTAAAGCAGTTATAGGATCAGATTATAGTAAGGGAGAAATAGTAGTGGCAGAAAAAGACAATGCCGTAATTGAAGATTTTGCACTAATTAAAAATGACATCTATTTTGCTAGAATTAAAAATGGCGTTGAAGCTAGTTTGTTAAGACTCCGAAATGATGTTGAAAAACGTATAAGCCTCCCATTTGTATCAGGCTCCTGCTCTATACGATCTATAGAGAATGATCTCATGGTCTCAATAAGCGGGTGGACCCAATCTTCAGAAAACTATTTATATGAACCAGATACTGGAAACTTTTTATTTGTAGATCCTGTAAAAACCGAATATCCTGATTTTGAAAATTTCATTGTCGAAGAAGTAGAGGTCGAATCACATGATGGTGTAAAAGTTCCTCTTTCTATAATAAGACATCCGGATACTAAACTTAATGGTAAAAACAGAGTTCAAATAAGTGCATATGGCGCATATGGCGCTTCTTCTACACCATTTTTAGAAATAGCAAGCCTTAATTGGGTGAAATCTGGTCATATCTATGCGGTAGCACACGTAAGAGGAGGTGGAGAGAAAGGAGATACCTGGCACAAAGACGGATTTAAAATGACCAAAGCAAATAGTTGGAAAGACTTTATCGCTTGCACAGAATATCTTATTGATAAGAAGTATACAAACAAAAATCTTACCATTGCTACGGGGACTAGTGCTGGCGGAATCACGATTGCAAATGCACTTATAGAACGCCCCGATTTATATCAGGTAGGATTATTATTCTCAGGCTTCATTAATGCAACAAGATCAGAATTTCAACCCAACGGAGCCAATAGTAAAAAAGAATTTGGAGCACTAGCTGTCGAAGAAGAAGCCAAAGGTCTTGTAGACATGGATGCCTACCTTAAAATTAAGGAAGACGTTGAATATCCTGCTATATATGCTTTTGTGGGACTTAAAGATGGGATAGTAGCTGCGTGGGACTCTGGGAAATTTGCTGCTCGACTTCAAAACGATGCGATGTCTAAAGGGGCCGTACTACTAGAAGTAGATGAAGATGGTGGCCACGGAGGAGGAGGAACTGTGCACGATGTTTATCAAATTGTAGCAAATATGGATTCATTTGCGCTCTGGCAAACAGGACATCCTGATCATCAACCTAAAGAATAACCTTTCCCTAGTGTTGTTCTAAAGTACACTAGGGAAATACATATAAACCATTACAATTCAGAAGAATTGTAATGGTTTATATGTTAATGAATCTGTGTAAACCTTATTTCCCCAACAGCAACAATTCATTACAAACCACTTCCGTCACATATCGTTTTACACCTTCTTTATCCTCATAACTACGAGAGGTTAACTTTCCTTCAATAGCGATTTCTTTTCCTTTGGTCACATACTGCTCGATAATATCTGCAGTCTTGTTCCAGGCTACTAGAGAAAGTAGGGTGTTAAGTTGGAATTTTCTTCCCTTTAATATTAAAATCTAGAATTACGGAAAGCCGTAAAGAAGTATTAATAGTATTACTTATTTTGCCCTAAATATATGTTTATTAAATAATTAGTATATTTAATTCTCCTCCAAACTACTTTTTGTTTTTCTTATTTATTCTAGATGCTAATATACCCAAGGTTGGGTATTGAGATAGCTAAATCTTCCAAATAGATTTGTT
>CAYGQJ010000157.1:0-2632 GCA_964351845.1 uncultured Flavobacteriaceae bacterium
TAGATTTTATATCTATGATTTGTTTAGTACATTAGTACTGTGTTCTTACAAAACAGCATCCGTACATTCGGATGTAATACCTAACGACTAATGATTTCACACCACCCACTTGATCTTCACAAACATTTTATAAACATCTCACAAACCTTTAAATGAATCCCTTCATCAATCACATCATAGAAGAATTAGAAAACATCCAACACGGACGACCGTGGATAGGAAGTACGTATGAGCGTAAGCTCAAAACGGTAACGCCTGATTTGGTTTTTAAAAGACCGATAGAAGAAATGCATAGTATCGCAGAAATCATTTCTCACCTTACCTTGTGGAGAAAGGAAGCCATCCTCAAAATGAAAACAGGCACCGGAAGCAAAACCGATGATTGTGAGGAAAACTGGTTGCCGAACAACATGCTGAAAGAAAAGGGATGGGTACACATCAAATCTGAATACGATCATACCTTAACCGAACTCATCGCATTACTCCGTCAAGAAGACGACTCCTTTCTCACCAAAGAATATTATGATACTGATTTTAAAGGAAACTATCCCTACAAATTTTTATTAAACGGTATGTTACAACACGATGTATATCATTTAGGACAGCTAGGCTTGATTATAAAATACCTAAAGAAATTCCATTAAAACCCATCATTTAGACCATTTTTAAAACACCGTATATGAAAGCCATTATTTTCTTAGGGATTCTTTTCCTCAGTGCAACACAGGTTGCCTTGGCACAAGAAAAGCTCCTGACCAATGTGTATAATCGCAACACCACTTCCTTAGATGGGTATTGGACGTATATTGTTGATCCTTACGAAAACGGATTTTATAATTATCGCTACGAACCTTTTGAAAATCAAGAAAACCCAGGGAAAGGTGCCTTTTTCACCAATGCAAAGCGAGAAAGTAAATCCGATCTGGTCGAATACGATTTTGACAATGTAGACAGCCTCAACGTACCCGGAGATTGGAATACACAAAAAGAAAGGCTCTACTACTACGAAGGCACTGTTTGGTATAAAAAATCGTTTGATTATGATACATCCAAAGCAACCAATCGTGTCTTTGTGTATTTTGAAGCCGCCAACTATCAAACAGATGTCTATCTAAACGGCAAAAAACTAGGCACTCACGTAGGTGGCTTTACGCCATTTAATTTTGAAATCACCCACCTTTTAAAAGAGAAGGACAACTTCCTAATTGTAAAAGTAGATAACAAAAGAAAAAAAGAAGCCGTCCCTACCCTCAACACCGACTGGTGGAATTATGGCGGCATCACACGAAACGTACAACTTATCGAAACCCCAGAGACGTTTATCGAAGACTATTTCATTCAGTTAGATCCAGAGAATAATACCCATATTTTAGGTGATATAACTTTGAATGGTACAAACACCCAACAGCAAGAAGTCCACATTGATATTCCACAATTAGGGATCAAAAAGACTTTATACACGGATGAAAATGGCACACTATCTGTCGATCTTACATCCAATAACATTCGGTACTGGTCGATAGAAGATCCTTTTCTATATGATGTTACCCTGACTACCCAAGATGATACCATCACCGATCAAATTGGCTTCCGTACGATAAAAACCAAAGGCGCCGACATCCTGCTCAATGACCAGCCTATCTTTCTAAAAGGCATCTCTATACATGAAGAAAGCCCCATAAACGACGGAAGAGGCCATTCTAAAGAAGATGCGGAGCAATTACTCACCTGGGCACAAACCCTAGGCTGTAACTATGTGCGCTTAGCACACTACCCGCACAACGAACACATGGTGCGTTTGGCTGATAAAATGGGCATCTTGGTGTGGGAAGAAAACCCCGTCTACTGGACCATCTCTTGGGAGAATGAAGCTACCTATCGGAATGCGAAACAGCAGCTATTAGAAGTGATGGATCGCGATAAGAACCGAGCTAGTGTGATTATTTGGTCGATGGCGAATGAAACCCCAACAAGCGAAGCACGAAATGTATTTCTAAAAAAACTAGCCACCTTCACCAAACAAAAAGACCCTACCCGACTCATCAGTGCTGCCTTAGAACAAAGCAATTTTCAAGGAGATCCATTGGTGCGAACCATCAGTGATCCTTTTGCCGAAGTAGTGGATATTCTGAGCTTCAATCAATACATTGGTTGGTATGATGGTGGGATTGAAAAATGTAGCACCATCCAATGGAATATTACCTATGACAAACCTGTGATTATCTCTGAGTTTGGGGCGGGTGCCAAATATGGATTACACGGCGAAAAAGACGACAGATGGACCGAAGAATACCAAGAATACCTCTATCAAGAAACGCTAAAAATGGTCGATCAGATTGCACAATTACGCGGCATTTCCCCTTGGATCTTGGTAGATTTTAGGTCCCCTAGACGCGTCTTACCCGACATACAAGACGGCTGGAACCGAAAAGGATTAATCTCCGAAGATGGGAAAAAGAAAAAAGCCTTTTTTGTCTTACAAAACTACTATAAAACGAAAAAATGATGATGAGGATGAGACGTGAGACGTGAGACGTGAGTCTTGAGTCCTTTCCGCTTTCGCGAAAACAGTCTCATTCAAATGTCACGCTGAGTTTATCGAAGCGGCTAACACGGTATTAAAAGATTGGAG
>CAYGQJ010000157.1:2732-8232 GCA_964351845.1 uncultured Flavobacteriaceae bacterium
TCAAATGTCACGCTGAGTTTATCGAAGCGGCTAACACGGTATTAAAAGATTGGAGATTATGGATTTTTGATTTTTGATTAAATACTTTTTAGTCCTGATTCATGATTCCCTTAAGTCTTACGTCTAAAAGCGCAGCGATCTCACGTCTAGAAGCGAAGCGGTCTTAAAAAAGATTGGAGATTGTGGATTTTTCAGTCTTGATTCCTGATTCCCTTAAGTCATGATTCTTTAGTCTTACGTCTAGGAGCGCAGCGATCCTAAGGCACCTTTTTATTCAGGGGTATTTACCTGTATCAGTATCTGAATATTGTCATAGTTTTAGTAAAAATAAAACCCCATGAGTGATACTAAAAAATTAGTCTGGATTGATACAGATCCTGCCTTTGGTGATGTACTAGGCGATTGTGATGATGGTTATGCAATGATTGCTTTATTTCACAGTAAGCACATCGATATTGTAGGTGTTAGTGCTGTTTTTGGCAATACCTACGTTGCCAATGCCTATCAAAAACTATTAAAACTGATGACATTTGAGTCCAAATCACCTCCTATTTATTGGGGTGCGCAAGACCCATTGCAACTCAATATCCACACCAAACTAGCACCCGATGTAGCGTTAATTCAAACCGATGCCTCACAAGCACTGAGCGATTATTTAACACAACTCGAACCCGGAAAAAAACTAACAATCGTAGCCATTGGGGCACTCACCAATATTGCGACCGTACTTCTTCTTCATCCCGAACTTGAAGAAAAAATTGAGTCGGTCATTGTGATAGCTGGGCGTTATAGTGTTGACCAGTTATTTTATTTTGGAACCAAACAAATAAGTGATGGCAAAGCACCATTCCGTGATTTGAATTTTGATGTCAACCCAGATGCCTTTAGAGCTTTATTACAAAGTTCGGTACGCGTCGTGTTAGTGGGCGTAGAGGTCGCTAGAAAACTTTGGCTCTATGATACTGATCTTAAAAAATTCCAAGATCAGGGCTCCCCAGATGTCGCTTATATGGCATCAGTATCTAAAGACTGGCTTGGATTATGGGAAAGTTTCGGAAATGAAATTGATGATAACCTACAGCCTATTTTAAATGCTTGCAATGAAGAAATCCCTGTGCACGGATTTAACCCTTTTGATTTACTGGCAGCGAGCTATGCCATTAATCCTGATTGGTTTATTGCAGAAGAGCGCGCTATTGAAATCCCACTGGCACTTGACGACACACAACTCAAGACGCCCAATACCTCATTTAAGTATTACTTAGTCGCACCCCCAGAAAGCAAGGCCCCAAAACGGGTCATTTATTTAAAAGATGTTTCACCCACATATAGTCAAGACATCAAAGCACTGCTGCTAACACCAGAGAATTCCTAACAGATGATATCCTGAGTAGTGAGCCTATGATCTCTTTCTTCTAGATGATATCCTGAGTAGTGAGCCTATGATCTCTTTCTTCTAGGCGCTAGGTTCTTTTATGTAATTACGTGAGTATGTATGTATACAAATTTCTCATCTCTACTATCTTTTTCCGCTTTCGCGAAAGCGTATACAACATTTTTTACACCCCATTACGGGAAACCGTAACAGAGTAAGGTTGGCATTCGTTAGCTTTGAAAATTAACTATTTACGTATCTGTAAAAAGATATAAAACCCAAATCTAAAAATGAAAAAATTAATAGTCCTTACCATTGCACTAATAGCATTACACAGTTGCTCATCAGACTCTGATGAATTTCAACCCAATCTATCGTTTAACATTGAAAGCGGCAGTAGCGTTGCCTCTTCTGAAATTAATATCACAAATACCACCACCAATCAAAACGGAGGTTATATCTGGGAAGTGATTTCAGATTTCGGAACAGAAACTTTTACTACTCAAAACTTACGTTTCAATGCCAACCGAATTGGCGACTATACCATCCGACTACAATCCAACCAATTTGATGTACAAACCGAACAAACAATTACGATTACCAGACCCTCACGTTTATTATTAAATACCGTAACCTTACGAGAGATTCCACAAAATTATAATGCTTTGTATTTTAGAATCAACAAAATTACCCTCAACGGAAGCTCGTATACCTACACCTCTCCAACCCGACAAAACATTAGCTCCATTTTTCCAGACACAACAGATTGGACCGTAGATTTCCCAGGCAACACCATTCCACTAAGTGATGGCAGTAATGCTGATGCCATTGCTTCGTATCAAATAGAATTTTATGATGGCAATGATAATTTAGTGACTAGAATAAACTCCTTCACGGATATTTATTTTGATACCTCTGAATTTATAGCCGGAGACGTACAACTCAATACCACCAGTATTGGGTGTACCAATTGTGACTTCTTTGAGGTGATTGCAGAGTTTAGTTTTGAGTAGGAGGTAACTTTAAAGATTTATGTAATTATCTCGCTTTCGCGAAACCTTATCTATATTTTTTAAGCTCGATTGCGGGAAACCACAAAGAGGTGTGATTAAGAATAGGTAGGTTTAAAATTAAAACAAGTATTAAAATCATGTTTATATGTAATAAGGTATATAAAAACATGTATTATCTAAAATAGTCATAGTTCTTTATAATTTATAACAGGCACAAACTTAATACAATTTTAAAAAACAGCATATTAAAAAATAAATTTGGAAATAAAACCATTTAACAAATTACCTCTAATAAAATTTTTTCAACATGACCTTGAAAAAATTAATATGGCATATAGGTTATCTGATACTATAAGAAAAGATGTAAAAAACATCAGAGCGGCAGGTGATGAAGTAGAATTAGCTGTAAAGAATTTTTTTGTCAACAAACTTTTCCCAAGATATCACGTTTGTGATGGTCATATAGTTGACAAACAATTAAAAATAAGCCCACAATTTGATTTAATTATAAGTGAAAACTCTAAAAATCCTGTTCTATTCAATTTAGCTGACAAGTCCGAATTAATTTATTATGAACCTGTTTTTGCTTATGCTGAAATCAAAAGATCTGTATATTCCAATAAACTTTTTATCGATTTTTCTGATAACATTAAAAGAATGAGAAGCGAGATGATAAGGGAGGATTTATCTCCAAATTTAATTGACACAGGAAATGCTGGATTGATGTCAGAAAATCCACTAACAACACTACCTAAGCGAAATCCAATCTTAAAATTTCTTTTTTTCATTAACTCATCTAGCTTAAATTTTTCGTGGTTAGTAACATATTTTAAAAGTCAAGATGTTAAAAATCTACCAAATTATATCATTTTGTTAGACAGTGGTGTAGTTGTAAATCTCAATAAAAAATCTTTTGACGAAGGTCGAGTTAGAATTAACATTTATCCTGAATACGAAAAAGAAGAAAATTTTTGGGCATTAATTGATTTAGATGGCGACAATAATGTACTCATATATCAGTACTTGCTGTTACTAGAGCATTTAAACAATACTGTTGTAGGAACGCCTGAAGTATTAAAATACACACATCAATTATTTAACTTTTCTCTATCAAACATACATAAACTATGACTTTAACAGATTTAGACATCGATAATATCCAAAGAATAATTGCTCATACTATTATTCCAAAAACATCTACAAAAGATGCTTATTCAATTGAAAAAACAAAACTTCTAGATTTCAAAAAAGAAGAAAAAGCTATATTAATTCTTAGACTTCAAGAAGCTCTAAAGAATCAAAGGAAAACTTTTCAACTAAATTATGAGGACAAGAGCGATAATAGTGTTTATGATTTTTTAAATAATAAGTATCCAGTATCAAAAAAAGAATTTATTGGTTATTCACAACAATTGTCAGAAGATTTAGCCTCTGCTCATTTTAGAACAAAAATTCCTGGAGGATACTGTTTAATAGGAGAAGGTAAAACTTCAAAAGGATATGACTGTTTTTTTATAGTTAAGGCAGAATTACAAGAAGTATTTGAAATCGAAGGAATAAATCTTAAACTTATAAAAGATGTTTTTCTGTCACCTGCAAAAGACTTTTACAAAGTTGCTTTTTTTATTCGAAAATCAACAAAATTTACACCTTTTATGTATGACGATCAATTTTCAATGCAAAAAAAAGATTTAACAGAATATTTTTATGGTCAATTTTTAGGATTGACAACCGATAAAAACGATAGTCTAAAATCTAAGAATTTTTTCGAAGACACTAAATCATTTATTGAAAACAATGTTAACAATGTAAAAGATAGATTTGGACTTTTAAAGGCTTTAAAAGTTTTATATAGAGAAGATACATCAGGCTTAATATCAGCAAGAGATTTTTCAGACACTTACTTTGAGGGTAAACTAAAAACTAAGTACGAAAAACTAATTAATGAAAAATATCCAAGGGCTTTTACGAGAGACATATCACTAATTGACAAGAAGTTAGACATGGAGAGAATTTCTATTCCATTATCATACAGCTTATCATTAGTAGGGGATGTTGAATCAATGGATAACGTTGAAATTATGGAAGAACCTGATGCAGAAGCATATGAACGCTTAGGTCATGAATTTAATAATGGGAGTATTAAAAAAGCTATATTTATTAAAGAGCCAGAAGAAAGAATTGCTTAAAGTAATACATAAATAAAACTACTATTACTAGTTTCTAACTATTATAACCCGCTAGTGTACAATTGTATTCTCCTGCTGTGCGGGATTGTATCCTCAGTTGGTGCGCGATTGTATCTCCGATTGTGCACGATTATATCGCGTTCCATAGTCCCACCCCCAGTTGGTGCGGGATTGTATCGCGTTCCGTACTCCCTCCTCAGATTACCTCTAGTTTCCACACCAAAGTGCACTACCTCCAAGAGAAAGCCCAACCTAAGCACTCGTAAGTAAAAACTATAAAACGGCAATGCCTTTGTTAAATAAAATATAGTATCTTTTTACACGCTATGTTTTATACGCAACACTGTTGTAACTCATTTTACAACACCAAGAAGAATGAAAAAATACAAATCAGCCATTTTGGAATCTGACTTAACTAAACTAAATATATTGTTGAGTAAAAACGAAGCTGACAAAGTAAATGAAAAGGGAATAAAAGAACTGATTAATTTGAGTAAGAAAAAAGGAGTTGTGAAAATTGAAGTAACTCTCTTACTGAAATATAAAACCGAACTCAACTCATATATTAAAATAAATAAAGAAAAAGTAATCATCTCATTAATTGAAGAATTAAGTCAGGACATTTATTGCGCTACATGGAATCAAGGAATTGAAAAAGAGCTATGGTATTGGGGAAAAGGGATTTCTGAACCAAATGAAGTGTTTGTAAAACAAATAGTGAAATCAGATGCAAAACTTGCAGTTGATTTCGGGAATGAAATTGGATTATGGGCAGAATGGAATCATAAACAAAACAAACCAAAAGCAATTACTATACAGGAATGGATTAAGAAAACACCTCATTAAATCACAAACACTTATATCCAATTAAAATATAGTATCTTTTTACACGCTACGATACCACACACAAATACCTACATATT
>CAYGQJ010000158.1:0-8160 GCA_964351845.1 uncultured Flavobacteriaceae bacterium
ATTGAGCCATTACTAGAAATGGTGATGAACAATATTCCTGCGCCAGAAATTGCCGAAGGAAATACGCAGATGTTAATTACATCCTTAGATTTCTCTTCATTTACAGGACGTATCGCGATAGGACGTTTAAATCGTGGCGAACTGAAAGAAGGCATGCAAGTATCATTGGTGAAGCGTGATGGTGTGATCAAGAAAACACGTATCAAAGAATTACACACTTTTGACGGTTTAGGTCGTAAGAAAGTAGATAGCGTACAAGCAGGTGATATCTGTGCGATTGTAGGACTAGAAGGATTTGAAATTGGTGATACTGTTGCCGATCTTGAAAATCCAGAAGGACTAGCGACCATCGCAATTGATGAGCCTACCATGAGTATGTTATTCTCTATTAACGATTCTCCTTTCTTCGGAAAAGACGGAAAGTTTGTGACGTCACGTCATATCAAAGATCGTTTGACAAGAGAATTAGAAAAGAACCTAGCCCTTCGTGTGAATGATACCGATAGTGCGGATAAATTCTTAGTATATGGTCGTGGGGTGATGCACCTCTCTGTATTAATCGAAACGATGCGTCGTGAAGGATATGAATTACAAATCGGGCAACCGCAAGTAATTATCAAAGAAATAGACGGTGTCAAATGTGAACCGATTGAAGAGCTTACGATTGACCTTCCTGAAAATGTATCTGGGAAAGCCGTTGAGTTTGTGACCATGCGTAAAGGAGAAATGCTTTCGATGGAAGCCAAAGGAGAACGTATGATTATCGAGTTTATGATCCCATCCCGTGGTATCATCGGACTCCGTAATCAGTTGCTGACGGCTACGGCTGGAGAAGCGATTATGGCACACCGTTTTAAAGAATACCAACCCTTTAAAGGAGAAATTCCTGGACGTATCAGTGGTTCTTTAGTCTCTATGGAAAACGGAAATGCCATTCCATATTCTATCGATAAATTACAGGATCGTGGGAAGTTTTTTGTATCTCCAGGCGAAGATATTTACGAAGGTCAGGTGATCGGTGAAAACTCACGTCAGGATGATATGAATATCAATATCACCAAGGCAAAAAAACAAAGTAACGTACGTTCTTCAGGAGCAGATGACAAGGCAAAAATTGTCCCTGCCATCAAATTCTCTTTAGAAGAAGCCTTAGAATACATTCAGAAAGATGAGTATGTAGAGGTGACGCCAAATCACTTGCGTTTACGTAAAGTGTATTTAAAAGAAGTAGACCGTAAGCGTAACAAGATTGTGTAAGGAACCGTCATTCTGAACGTGTTTCAGAATCACATACGATAATATACACATGATAAGAATCGTATACGTTCAAGTTACCGTAACAATAGTAAGCCCTGTTCTTTGGAATGGGGCTTTTTTTGTACGCTTTCGCGAAAGCGTACTAAGGGAAAACCAAAAATAGAGTAGTACTCTAAAATAGAGTAACACTCTATTTTAGAGGTGAGGTTTTTATAGGCTTTTCTGCACAACTTCATGATCTCTCCCTTCCGTCTATACCTCGTTCCTCGTTATAGCCACCTTCCCTCGCTGAGGGAAGGAGCTGTGATTTAGGGTTTATTCATGATATTGGTGAATGATTTTAGTTCCCCCTTTGGGGGTTAGGGGGCTCTCTCCCTTCCGTCTGTGTCTCATTCTTCGACACATCCACCTTCCCTCGCTGAGGGAAGGAGCTGTGATTTGGTTACACAATATGCTTTTTGAGGTTTTACATTCCCCCTTTGGGGGTTAGGGGGCTCTCCCCTTCGGGGGATAGGGGGCTTTTTATATCTTAGCGAGGATAATTATTAGAACTGTAAACGATAGTTTCAATTTTATCGTTATCTATGTAATACCTAACTAACCAAAACCAATATCATAAATAATACAGAACTATATACCGTACAAACGTACCAAGCCTCTCATCGCAATGCGTGGAATGCGTTGATCGCTTCCGCGAAAAATGCTACGTTTCTATTTCACAGAGGTTTTATGGAGTATCACAATGATCGGTTTACAGATCACTCGTTACTCATTCACAAGGGCTCCAAACTTGTTGCCGTGCTTCCTGCAAATATACAAGAGGATCAGTTGTACAGTCATCAGGGATTGACCTATGGCGGTTTGGTGTTGTCTCCCAAAGTGAAATTGGTCGATGTCATCGAAATATGTCGAGTGCTGTTGAAGCATGTACACGATCAAGGAATCACAAAACTCCACCTCAAAGAACTCCCCTCGTTTTATAGTTCGTTGCCCGCAGAAGAACTGGCGTATGTCTTACACTTAGTCAAAGCCCAGTGTACTCGTATCGATACCGCTTCTGTCATTGATTATCGGAATCGGCCTTCCATACAATCCAATAGGGTGGAAGGTGTGAAGAAAGCCCAAAAACAAGAGCTGCGTATCGCTGAAACACCGAATTTCAAGGAGTTCTGGAATGAGATATTACTGCCGAATTTAGAAAAACGCCACGGTGCAAAACCAACGCATACCCTTGAAGAAATACAATCGCTTCATGCGAAATTCCCTAAAAACATCCGACAATTTAATGTTTATAAAGAAGATCAGATCGTAGCAGGTGCGACGATTTTTGAGACCACCACCACCGCACATGTGCAGTATATTTCTGCCAATGCCCAAAAACAAGAATTAGGCGCCTTGGATTTTCTTTTTGACCAACTCATCACTGATACTTTTGCTGAGAAATGGTATTTTGATTTCGGGATTTCGAATGAACAGCAAGGGCAAAAACTTAACAAAGGGCTTTCCTATTGGAAAGAATGCTTTGGTGCACGTACCTTTGTACATCGGTTTTATGAGATTGAAACCGCAAACCATCACCTTTTAAACGACGTATTTTTATGATTCCATTTTTAGATCTACGTGCGATCAATGCTCGGTATGATGCCGAGTTTCAGGAAAAATTCACTGCTTTTTTAGAAAAAGGTTGGTACATTCTCGGGGATGAGGTACGTCTGTTTGAAGAGGAGTTTGCCGCCTATTGTGGTACAAAATATTGCGTCGGCACTGCCAACGGACTGGATGCCTTACGCATGATTTTAGAAGGCTATAAAATCCTTGGGAAACTTGCGGTCGGGGATGAGGTTTTGGTCGCTTCCAATACCTATATCGCCACGATTTTAGGCATCCAACAAGCAGGATTGATTCCGGTGTTGGTGGAAGCAGATGTGACTACCTATAATTTCGATTTTAAAGATCTTCAACAGAAACTGACGGTAAAAACGAAAGTCATCATGCCGACACACCTGTATGGGCAATTAGCCGATATGGAGCAGGTGTCCGCTTTCGCGAAAGCGAACTCATTAGTAATCGTGACAGATTCCGCGCAATCTCACGGGGCGATGACCTCACAGGGAAAACGCAGCGGAAGCCTTGGAGATGCCTCGGGATTTAGTTTTTATCCGACCAAAAACTTAGGTGCATTAGGCGATGGAGGGGCGATCACCACCAATGACAAAGCCCTCGCCGAGGTCATGAGATCGTATCGTAATTACGGATTCAAAGAGCGCTATGTGAGTGCCTACACGGGGATCAATTCTCGCTTGGATGAAGTGCAAGCCCTATTTTTACGCATCAAATTACGGGATTTGGATGCCGCCAATGAGCGAAGACGTGCGATTGCCAAACGCTATCTACAAGAGATTCAAAATTCAAAATTGATCTTGCCTGAGTGGAAAGGGGATGATGCACATGTGTTTCATCTTTTTGTCATCCGATGCGCGACACGCGATTATTTGCGAGACTATCTTACTGAGCAGGGTGTAGGGACGATCATTCATTATCCAATCCCACCACATCAGCAAGAAGCGTTGCAGGCATATGCGCACTTGTCTTTTCCGGTCACTGAGCAAATTCACAACGAAGTGATCAGTATTCCGTTGAGTCCGGTGATGGATGAGGCGACGGTGACTGAGGTGATTTCTATTTTAAACAACTATTAATTGGAAGACGAGAAAAAGTCATATCAACAAGTGATGAAGGCAACTTCACTCTTTGGAGGTGTGCAAGTGATTCGTATTCTGGTCACGGTAATTCGCTCCAAAATCATGGCACTTCTATTAGGACCTGAAGGCGTTGGAATTTCGAACCTATTGACACGCCCGTTGCAATTAATTACCGTAGCGACTCAATTAGGACTGGATAAAAGTGCGGTCAAAGAGATTTCGTCACATCATAAAAAAGGCGAAGAAACACAGGCCTACCGAATGATTGCGATCCTCAAACGTTTGGTATGGATTACCGCGTTGATAGGAGCGTTGTTTACCATTGGTTTCTCAGGGGTTTTAAGTGCATTTACGTTTGATTCGTATGAGTACACCTATACCTTTATGTGGCTAGGATTGGCAGTAGTTTTTAATCAACTTGCCATGAGTAACCTCGCTATTTTACAAGGGTTGCGGAAGTTGGCTTTTTTAGCGAAAGCGAATATCTACGGAGCCATTGCAGGACTTTTAGTGACCATTCCGTTGTATTATTATCTGAAATTAGATGGGATCTTACCCGCGATTGTGATGACGTCTGGATTTGTGTTTTTATTTGCGTATTTCTTTGCAAAACAAACGATCAAAACACATGCTTCGGTGACGAATAAAACGGTATTATCCGAAGGGAAACCCATGATAAAACTCGGTTTGGCGCTTAGTTTTAGTAGCATTATCGGTTTGATTGTGGCCTATCTCATTCTGGTGTATATCCGCGCAGAAGGAGGAAAAATAGAAGCAGGTTTTTACGGTGCCGGGATTGCGATTCTTAATAATTATGTAGGGCTTATTTTCAACGCCATGTCCACCGATTATTACCCACGGCTTGCGGCTGTGTGTGATGATATCAAGGCGGTCGTCAAAACGGTTTTTGAGCAGGCGTTTATTGCGCTACTCCTGATCACCCCTGTGGTGATTGTATTTATTGCGTTTGCTCCTTTATTCATCTCTTTATTGTATTCTGACGCGTTTGAACCGGCTGTTGCCTTGGTACGATGGGGGATTTTAGGGATGGTGTTTAAAGCTGTTTCTTGGTCTATGGGCTATGTGATTATCGCCAAAGGCGATTCGAAACTTTTTACCAAAACCGCTGTTTTTTTCAATAGTATTTTATTGGCTTTAAATATTCTCGGCTACTACTTTTGGGGATTAGAGGGGATTGGGATGAGTTTGTTTGCGTACTTCATCATTCACTATGTGGGCGTTCGGATCATTACCTATTATCGCTATGGGTTTCAAATGAATCCCGCGTTTTATCCTGTGTTTTTCATCTGTTTATTGCTTTGTGGGGCTGCCTTTATAGCGACGTATATCGAGGCTCCGTTATTTAAATATGGCGTGCTTATCGGTTTAATTGTAATTTCTTCGCTATATTCATTTCGATTATTAGATGCCAAAATTGGCTTCCGATCCTTGGTGAATACCATCTTAAAGAGAAAAAAATAATGAGTGCATTGAATCCTTTACGAAGAGTACGTAAGCGTTGGAGAGCTTTCTGGTCAGTGAACTGGGTCAAGACCTATTATTTTAATCTGAAGCAATTCCCTTTTAAAACTGCACTGAAATTACCTGTTTTTATTTATGGCAATTATAAATTGACCAACTTGAGTGGTCGTGTGGTGATTGACGCCCCTATTGAAAGAGCGATGATTGGTTTTGGGCATCCGTTTGAGGCGCAGACGCGTTCTAGAGGGATTGGTGAGATTGTGATTGTAGGGACTGTGGTGTTTAAAGGCTATGTGCATTTTGGGAAAGATGTCTATTTTCAGGTAGGCAAGAATGCGCATTGTGAGATGGGTAACTTCTCATGCTTAGGTTCGCAAACGACCTTGATTTGTAGAGAGCGGATTACCATAGGCGATTATGTGCGTATCGCGTATGAAACGCAATTATTAGATTCTGTTTTTCATCAGTTGATTGATCTCAAAACGAATACAAAAAAGCCAAAAACGGCACCCATTACTTTAGGAAACTACAACTGGATCGGCAATCGAACGACGATTATGAAAGGAACCATCACCCCAGATTATATGACGGTGGGTTCTAATTCGCTTTGTAATAAAGATTATTCAGCACTTGGAAATCATGTGCTCATTGGTGGGATTCCTGCCAAATTGCTCAAAACCGATATTACCCGCGATTGGGAAGGAGAGCAACACATTCTCGATAACTTAGTCCGGAAGTAATACTTAGAGATACGTACGCCAAAGATCAAGATACTTTTGGGCAATCATCACATGGTCGTGGTATTTTTTGACAAAGGCGCTGGCATTTTTTGCGATTTCTTCAATACGTTCGGGATGCAGAATTAACTGTTCTAATTCGTTAGCAATTTGTGCTGGGTTTGGGGTGGCGTCTATGGCGACGGTTTTTGTGAGTTGGTAATGCTCTTTAAAATGCGTTCCAGCCCCTGTAAAGACGACTTTTCCTTTGGCCATCGCTTCTAAGGCGTTGTATCCTTGATCATGGGAGTACACTTGATCTAGTAGGATATGTGCCTTGTCATAGGCCTTGATATAATCTGCATACGGCAGGGATTCTACCGTGATGATCTCTATTTTTGAGGCATATTTTTCGTGAACAATCCGTAAAGCTTCTTCAAAAATATCATTGCCCTTCTTCAAGTAATTCGATCGATTGATGCCATGAAAGATGACTATTTTCTCTCGGATAGGTGCTACGTGAAAGTCCAATCTGCCTAGGTTAATAGGTGTTGGAATCAGGTCTGTTGCTTTTTTGTGTCCCTTGAGTCCTATGAGGTAATCCATATCGGTAGGGATGACGGCATGTACTTTTTGTGCTAGGAATGTATAATGGGCTTTGTGTTTTGGCGTAGTATATTTTAACGCCGGGCCGTAATAATCTCCAAGCGATGCATCCTTTATGTAAGGCGTCAACATGTGATACGGTAATTGGGTGTCATGGAGTAAACTTTCCACCCAAGGTGTATCTGTACCGCAAGCAGATAAAAAGAGCGCTTTATTATGTTTTTCTAAAAAAGCAATGCATTTTTTCTCTTTGGGGAGGGTCGTGCGAATGCTCCACGAATTGATGAATTGCACGACATCATATCCTTTTAGCTGTTCGCGCTGTTTCCAAAACCGATAGCCAATTTCTACAGAAGTGAGGTCTTTCTTTGTGAGCGCAAATACAAGGTTTTTTATTTTGGTTATGAGCCAATTAGCATTGACGAGTGTCGGTGCCACAGAAATATCGACGGGATATTTTTTAAAAGCATCTCCAGTGCCCACAATCGTGACCGTATGACCTAAAGAGATCAATCCTTCTTTTAAAGAATTATGAAAACGACTATATTCGCCTATTAAGAGTATATTCATGTGTTGAATGACTGTTTCAAATATACTATAATCCACTAGATGAAACCTGCTTCTGTTCCTTTTGAAATTTTAATTTCGACCATGTTTCGGTCGGATCTTTCATTTTTGGAGGCCATGTTTCCCAATGGAGAAGCGCATACGTATCCTATTTTGATTATCAATCAAACGGATAGTGAGCGACAGTTAGTATCATTACAGCCTACCATACGTGTCATCAACACCGAAGAGAGAGGATTGCCACAAAGTCGGAATATGGCGATTCAACACGCTATAGGCGAGGTTTGTCTTGTGGCAGATGATGATGTAGCGTATGTCCCTAATTTGCAATCGATTATTCTTGGAGGATACACGACCTACCCAGATGCTGTGGTGGTAACGTTTCAGTTACAGAAGGCAAACGGTCAGATTTTTAGGAAATATCCCAATGTGACTAGACACAATAACCATTCGTATAAAACGGTCAATGGCGTGGTGATTAGTTTTAAGAAAGATATATTGTTGCAAAATAAGGTATTGTATAATCCGCATTTTGGGCTAGGAGCAATCTTTAGCGGCGCCAATGAGTATGTGTTTATGCGCAATGTGATGAAGGCAAAACTCCCTGCGTATTTTGTGCCGACCGTGATTCTGACGCATCCTGATGTGAGTTCTGGACAGGATTTAGGAAGCGACCGACTTTTGTATCTTAGAGGGGCGCTGGCGTATAAATGTTACGGAATTTGGGGTTATCTTTGGGTGCTGAAGTATGTATTCTTCTTAGTCAGACATAAAATTATTAAGACAGAGCACGCTTTCGCGAAAGCAAAAAAAGGCTTTTCAGGAATTAA
>CAYGQJ010000159.1:0-8097 GCA_964351845.1 uncultured Flavobacteriaceae bacterium
AATAAAATCACGCAATCACCTTTCTTTCTGACTTCTAATCACAAATCCTTTTAGTCTTAAATCTAGTATCTAGCAGCACAGCGGTCTAGATTCTTTTCTAAAAATCACAAATTCCGAATCTTGTCTTCATCTTCGATTTCAATTTCAGTTTCAGTTTCAATTTCAATTTCAATTTCAATTTCTATTCTTTCTTACCCTCTTCTTTTGGTGCATAAAAATTCACAAAAGCTTCATAAACGGCCTTATGCAGAATATTTGAATGATCTTGTCCGTTAAAATACGTAAAACTGGAATTGATGGTTCGGTCTTCTTTTAAAGCACCGATCAAACTAAAGGCAGCACTCTCCATATAGGGCCCTTCTTTTCCGACGGCGACATAGACTTTTGCGGGTGTTTTAGTGGGTACACGCGCTCTATGAAGCAATGAGTTGTCATCCCACCATAGGCTAGGACTCACAATGATATAGTTGGAGAAAAGGCTGGGTTTCGTCCATAGAATTTCGGTGGCAAGCAATCCGCCAAGCGATTGTCCGATTAATGTACGTTCGTCTGTCACGCGATACGTATCTGTTACATACGGCTGTAATTCTTTCTCTAAAAAGGCGATAAACGCTGCCGAACCTCCCGTGGTCGGAAAATCTTCCTTGTCTTTTGCATTGGTCGTTGGGTAGGTGAAATCTCGTTTTCGGTCTACGTTACTAATGCCAACAACAATAGATTCAGGTAACATATTGATCCACGGGAAGTTTCCAAATTGCACAATCCCCGCTACGTGTATAAAATCTTCGTCTTTACTACCATCTAATAAATAGATCACAGGATACGCCGTATCCTTTTTTTCGTCATACGAAATCGGTAAGTACACGTTGATGGTTCTGTTTTCTTCTAAAATAGCAGAATGAAATGTACGTGTTTCGCCTATGGTAAAAGGCGCTGTTTCTAAGGTAGTAACCCCCTCGCTAGACTGGGCGATGCTTGCCGTATACAGAGCGAAGAACATCCATAAAAAAACGTATAATTTTGTCATAAATGGGATTGATTTTTTTTCCGCTTTCGCGAAAGCATAAAATTACCGATTTTCAATTACTTTTGCACTCAAGATTTCAAACGATTATGTACAAACTTCTTGTCAGACCCATTCTCTTTTTATTTGACCCCGAAAAAGTTCACTATTTCACCTTTTCCCTGATTCGGAATATGACCAAACTAGGATTTGGCGGGCTCTTTAGAAGCTTGTGGCAAGTCAACGAGAAACGATTAGAACGCACGGTTTTTGGTCTAAAATTCAAGAATCCTGTCGGACTCGCAGCTGGTTTTGATAAAGATGCCAAGTTGTATAAAGAGCTAGATAATGTAGGGTTTGGTTTTATCGAAATAGGTACTGTCACGCCCGAAGCACAAGTGGGAAATCCAAAAAAACGCTTGTTCCGTTTAAAAAATGATCAAGGAATTATCAACCGCATGGGATTTAATAATGGGGGTGTTGATGCCGCTGTAGAACGATTAAAATCCAATAAAAACATCCTAGTCGGTGGGAATATAGGAAAGAACACGGCTACAAAGCCTGAAGATTATACCGCCGATTACCTAACGTGTTTTCATGCATTGCACCCGTATGTCGATTATTTTGTGCTGAATGTGAGTTGTCCCAATGTATCAAGTCATGCAAAACTGAATGATAAAGAGTATCTAGTAGAGTTGATCCAAGCGGTACAGGCAGCCAACAATACGTATGAAGTTCAACGGCCTATCGTCTTAAAAATCGCACCCGACCTGAATGACCAACAACTCGATGAGATTGTGGAGTTAGTGCAAGAAACCAATCTAGATGGGGTAATTGCGAGTAATACGTCTGTATCTAGAGACGGATTAAAAGCTTCTCAAGAACGCCTAGACGAAATAGGAAACGGCGGTCTCAGCGGAAAACCCATTACGGAGAAATCGACCCGTGTGATCCGCTACTTATCTGAAAAGAGTAATAAATCCTTTCCCATTATTGGTGTCGGTGGCATTCACTCAGTACAAGATGCGTTGGATAAGTTGGATGCAGGCGCAAGTCTTGTCCAATTATACACAGGATTTATTTATGAAGGGCCAAGTTTAATTAAAGATATTAATAAGGCGCTTTTGAAGCGAACGAAGTAATTGATATGATTTCAATGTAAATAACTAATTGATTTTTAATATAATTAGGTTGAAATTTTGTGTAATTGATTCATAATCATATTTCTGTTCATTTTCTTTGCTCGTCCAAAGAAAACCGAACCAAAAGAAAAGACGCTTTTTCTTAGGTATTTTTTCGCTTCAAGCGAAAAACCACAAGAAGTTCCCTAAATTTTTTCCAAGGCTTCAAAAATTTTTAACGGAACCTTCTTGTTATACTGGAGAAAAAGAATAAAACTTAAACCGAGCTAACGTTAATATTTAAAAAGTTGAAGTCATTCTGTAATGTTTCCACTTTTTTCCGATTAAACGCTGTAGCCAAATAATACTTATTCAACATACCTTATCATACTCTATTATGCGAAATTCTCATAAAGTCCTTCTTGCTTCTGTTATGGTATTGCTATTTTCTTTAAAACCCGACGTGGCGACCTTCATCCCACAAATCGTCAAAGTAGCAGCTGCAGGCATCTTATTGCTTTTAGGCTTGTATTTGACGTGGAAAGAACGTCAGTGGTAACTACATTATTTAATTATCAACTTCTGAGTAGGCTCTATCCCTTCTGAAGATGTATTTTGAATAAAATAGACACCTGTATCTAAATGCGTCAAATCAATGGTTTGCACGTCAGAAGTCATGGTGGCACCATATACAAGCTGTCCTAAGGTATTATAAATCATTATTTTTTGATCGACGCTAGCACCACTATTTACTGTGATGAAACCATTAGAAGGATTTGGATAGATAGAAATACGGTTTGTATCTTCTTGTTCTTCAATTCCCAAAACTCCATCTAGTGTGATGGTGAGTGTTCCCATTTTTTCAGCAGAAAATGGAGCAATACCTTGTAAACTGGTGATGACGCCAACAGGAGATGTCACTTGATTTGGAGAGGTATAATCTTCACCACTGTCCGTTCCTGCATCATAGGGAAAAAGATCGATACTGATTTCTTCTTTCCAAACGCCATTTTCATCTTGTAAATCAATACTATTCGCGGCAATCATCCAGTCAGGGCTTGGCGCAATCATAGATAGGATGGTCAAAAAAGGAAAGTCAGGATTGGCTTCAAATTGCCCATCAATGAAGCCCGAAGTCGTATTCAAAGCTCCAAAATCTAATGCATTATGCGCAGTTCCTTCTGTGATCGCTTGTTGAACTTCTTGAAAAAATACATTGCTATTTCCTAATTCCGCTACGTTTTGAACCCCTGTGCTCGCAGGAGTTCCCATAGCCAAAAAAGTGATTTGATCATTATGCGTAACTCCGACGAGGTCTGACCAATGTGCTTGGGGATGAAGTGCGCCACTAGGATGTGGATGTGTTTCCTGACTCCAAATACTTTCAAATGTGATTAAATATGAAGCAAACCCAGAACCAGGATCTCCATCATCTTGCGCAATTAATGATATAGGAGTTGTCATCATGATACACCCTAAAATGTACCATGCTATTCTATTTTCTCTTTTTTTCATAACGATACGTTTTTAGCAATAAAACGTGTACTAAAGATACGATTTTCTAGGTTTTGCAGTATGCTAGAATCAATCTTGCTTTTTTGTGAGCAACGATGTTATGCGTGTTTTCTTTAAAATCAGATGATATCTATGTATTCACATAAATTGTTGCTAGTAGTCGTACTTCTGAACGAATCCTTACAATCGTATTTATACCGAATAGACTCAGATTTTTTTATAGGGTTATTATTTCATTATCAAAGGCCATATATTTTTTTTGCACTTTCAATCTGTTCTGCTTCCGTTGTTTCTGGATAGAGTATATATTTAGGGGCAATAATAGGCTTAACGTGTTCTACAGTAATTTCTGTTATCGTTGTAAATGGAAAATTCCCCCCTGTCATTTTAGTTAAGATCTTTTCCATGTCTGAGAATTCAGTAGCCGCTTTTTTAATGATTTTCGCTTTCCCTTTTATCTGAAACCCTTTTTGCACCAAAATATCAATAAAACTAATACAGACGTTATTGTTTTGTTTGATATTTCTAACGGTTTGAGGCGAAGCAATATTGGCAACAATTATTTTGTCAGCTTCGTAATCGCTATAAATTTCTTTAGGAGAAACATTGGGAACGTTTTCGGCTGATACAGTCGCAAGCCAACATAGAACACTTCTGCTTATAGATTCCTTAATTTCTACTGTTAATTTCATTTTCTTTTGACTTATACAAAACAAGAACATAAAGTGCACCTACTCTTTTTTATGCTCATGTGCTTATTTACAAATCTAGCGGATTTTTAATTGATTTAAAATGAGTTACGTTTTTAAATGCACCTAATTTAGCTTTTGTCACTAGTTATAAAGTCCCGTATGATAATTATTTTAACGCTCATACATTAAAAATAACCATACTAAAGTGTCATATTTATGAAACTCTTGTCACTAACATAGTAGAGACACGTCCTAAAAATGAGAAAAGAACACGAAACCCTATTTCTTACAGCCTTAGATGAACATCAGCAGAAACTATTTAGAGTCTGTTTGATGTATTCAAAAGACCATGAAGACGCCAAAGACCTTTTTCAAGAGGTTTTGATTCACGTTTGGCGATCGATGCCCTCATTTAAAGGCAATGCCTCCCTGAGTACGTGGATGTTCCGAATTACCTTAAACGTGTGCCTTCGTTTTAAAACCAAACACACAAAAAATCAACACAAATTCATTCGACTCGATAGTATGACGATCACCAATTTTGGGTCGGAAACGCAGAGCGGAGGCGAAAATGAAAAACTAATGCACCTAAGAGCATGTGTAAAAAAATTAAAGGAAGGCGATAAAGCGATCGTTGCGTTGTATCTAGAAGGAGTACCGTATAGGGAAATTTCTAGTATTCTCGGGATCTCTGAAAATAATGTAGCTGTCAAGATAAAGCGCATAAAATTAAAATTGTTGAACTGTATAAATGAATTACTATGATAGAAGATGAATTAATGAATATCTGGCAATCGTCCAGTAATCAAGAACGTTTAAAGTTTGAGAAATCTAAATTGATGCTAGAATTGCAAGCAAGTTTAGGCCGTTTACACCGTTGGTGGCGGTATATAGAACGCGTCAATGTGATTTCTGCATTGATCACGATTCCAATGTTTATGGCCATTGTGTTCTGGGCTCCATACACTTCCGTGAAAATAGCCTCAGTACTCGTCATCGTTTGGTCCATATATGTAGGCATCCGAATGTCACGCATACAAAAGTTCAAACCGAGTGATCTAGAAGAAAATTACCTACACTACCTAGAAAAGACGAAAGTGTATCTCCTTGCTCAGAAGAAAATGATTGAAACCTCTCTGAATTGGGTCATGTTGACGATTTATCCCATCATCCTTTTGTTTTTTATTGACCTTTGGGAGATCCCTTTAGCCCGTTATATGGCAGTTGGCGCTTTCTTAGCGTTGGTCGGCGTAGGAGTGTATGAATACTATCGAAGCAAACGAAGAGTGAAAAATGAAATCATACCCAGAATTCATAGAATTGATGCATTGATGGACAGTCTACAGGAATAGTTATAAAGAGGATTTTGATTTTTAAATAATATTAAATACTGCAAATTAGTTGCTTACCTTGATATTTTAAAAATTGTATTTCTTTGAATTATTTGTTGGATTGTCTAGAAAATTATTTGCTTATTAGTAAAACGCTGTTTTGTGAAATCTGAAAGAAGCATACAAAATAGATAGTTGAACTAATCTCGCTCTTCAGCGGGATCTGTGGTTTAAGAACCTTTATTAGCCCTTGTGAAATCATTTTTTATGCGCTTATACATTCTGTTGGGAACAGTTATTTTATTAGTTTGTTCGCTTCTTTAAATCTCAATTTACGACCGTTAATAATTATTTCTGATGATGAATTTAGTGCGTTATTTGCTGATACTCTTTTGTCAAATTCTACAAAACAAAAACTTTTAGATTGGCCATCTTTGTCTCCGCCACTCCATCGTGGTATGATCACATCAACTATTTCTCCGAATTTTGTCATCGCTTTATAAATTTCCTTGTCCTCAATATCATAAGGAATATTACCTACGTATATTCTGGCATAATCTGAACGATCTTCTTCCTTAATATCAGATAATTTTTCAGCTGATAGTTTTTTTATGATATATCGAGGTACAGCCTTTCTTGAACCTCCATATTTATGGCGGTATTTTGATGCTTCGTTTGAGGACATTGTTGCATCTAAAATACCAATAGACCTAAGAGATTGAACTAATTCTCTATATATTTTTTCATCTAGAATCCCGACGTTTTCAAAAATCTCTTTAGCAGAAATTAATCTTCCATTTACTCCTAATCTGACAACCGTTTTCTGTTCTCGGGTAAGTTCTAAATTATCAAATTCTTCTAACCATAATTTTTCTTCAGGTGTATATACGTGTTTATAGAATAATGTTATGGAATAAGTTTTATTTTCTGAAGTTAAAACAGGCTCGACCATGTCATTGTTTCTCATTAAATCGTGTATACGTCTAATTCCTTCACCCAATTCTCTTATAAAGCCAGTTTCTCTTAATACTCTTGCTATATATGTGTTTCTAGATTGATGAACTCCTGATAGAGATTTGAGGTCTTCAATTGTAATTGAGGAAAGTAATTCTCCAGGATTACTTATTTCTAATCTATCATCAAAAATTTTCACTTCAATACCCCTACCTTCATTACTATAATCTCTATGTGTTATAGCATTTACAAGGCCTTCTCTACAAGCCAATTCAGGATACATTATTTGATTTCTGAAGATAGCATCATCTGAAAACCTAGTATCTGTCAAATGTGGTCTTAATAAGTCCCAACTACTTTCTATTAATTGAAAAATATTTCCATTTGCTTCTCCAACTTCAGTTACATTAAATTCAGAACCAGTCATCTCCTTAACTCCTGAAACTTTAAAAATTCGTACTTGATTTCTTGGATGCCATTTATTAGATTTTTTCGCAAATAATAACAATGCAGCCTTTCTTAGTTTTAATGAAGTTCCATCAAATTCAGCTAAATCAAGATATTGTAATAATTTTTCTGGTGAGATTAATTTAGATATTTGATTTCCAACTTGTTGTATTAAATCATTATCTAAATCTGTGATTTGAGCAATATCCACAAATCTTCTGTCATATTCTCTAGATGACTTTTCTTGTCGTTCAAATCGAATTTTTTCAGAAGCGGTTGGCACTGACTCTTTATCCTTTCTCTGAAAACATTCGCCTTTGGAAGTCAAATGAACGAAGTCAGTACCTTTACTAACAGAAAAGTACAATACTTTTACTCCATTATAATTTATTATTGAGGCTTGTTTTAAAGCTACAGGTGTATCCTTTAAAATACAATCTTTGGGTGATTCTAGAATCGTATTAATAAGTTTGTCTTTATGGGGTAATCCCGTTACAGTATGATTATCTTCAATGCCAACAAATAGTTCCCCGCCATCTGCATTTGCAAAGGCAACAAGTGTTTTAGCAATATCATATTTTATTTCATTTAAATCTCTTTCTACTTTTGATTTATCAAGACCTTCAAATCCACTTTTGAATTCCCTATAATAGCTTTCTCCAATTTCAAGTGCTATTTCAACTCTTTCTGTTAGTTTAAGTATATTCTTCATTTTTTTTAATTGTGTCTAAGAACGATTTAATACCAATTGCTATCATATACTACAAATCTAACGGATTTTTAGTTGATTAAAAATGAGTTATGTTTTTAAATGCCTCTAAATTAAGCTTTGTTATTAGCTGTAAAGCCCTGTATGATAATTATTTTAATTATCATACATTAAAAATAGTTATACTAAAGTGTTATATTTATGAAACTCTTGTCACTAAAATAATAGAGATATGTCATACGAATGAGAAAAGAACACGAAATCCTTAGATCGATTTTTAGTGTCCTGCGTTTGCTTAAGGGGGTAATACCCTTTATTTTTACTA
>CAYGQJ010000160.1:0-8050 GCA_964351845.1 uncultured Flavobacteriaceae bacterium
AGCCCAAATAGCATACAAGACAAGAGATTACGATGGAAGATTGATTTAAATAAAATGGTAATTTTCATAATAGAAGGATGCTTGAATTTTACCAAGCAAGAACTCGCTTTTTATTCAATAAGCACATACGTGGTACTACGCAATATATACGTGGCACCACGTACGTTTGTTATATAGAACAATGCTATAATTCTTGTATGTAGGCATCATTATCAACTTGATTGGTTCTCATTTTTAGAAAAAAGGGTAAGAAAACAAAAAGAAACGTTCAATAGGCAGTAAACTTTACATTATCTATACCTACTCGTTATATATAGATCTCTTTTAAAAATGAAAAATACTTGAGCATGTGTTAATATTCTTATAGACAACTTGTTATCTTATGCAATGTTAATTACAGCTTATATAAGTCATCATTTAAAACTTAGAATGGCTACCTTACTCATTTATTAAATTTTTATGAAATATATTCTCTTAGCTATTGCCCTGTTAGTTAACTTTCAAATAATAGCTCAAAATCAAGACGTAGATCTACCATCCAAAATTAACTTTATAAGTTCAAAAATTCAACAAACTGAAAAAGGCGAGCGTTTAAAATGGATGGACAGCTTAACTAAAGTTGTTGAATTTAATGAAAGTTATAAGTATGACTCTATTGTACAAGAAACAATAAACTATGCATTAGAATTAAATTCGCTAGATATTGCAACTCGTAATACAAACCAGTACATCTACTATAAAAGCGAAATCGTAAGAAAGCCTGATGAGGCTATTGCATTATTTACAAACTTTTTGGGTAAAGAAATTGGATTAAATAATGATAAAATAAAATCTATATTCTATGCTGAGGGAGGCTATGCATATTTTTCCTTATACGATTTAGAAAATTCGTTAAAGCACTTTAAAACGGCTAAAGAATTTGCTCAAAAAGGAAATGAAGATTTACTAGGAAAACTTTCTTTAAAAATAGGGAATATTTATATTGAGCAGGGAGTTTCTGGAGATGCTTCAAAAGAATTACAATATGCCATTAACGTTTTTAGGAAACAACAGGATACCATAGGAATCATTGATGCTAAAAACAGTATCGCGATTTTATACAGTCAGCATGCATTTTATAAAGAGGCTGATAAGGAGCGTAATGAGATCCTAGCGCTAATACACGCATCTAATAATTTAAATAAACTAGCATTCGTGTATTTTAATAAAGCTGCCGATAACAGAGAGATGGGCAACCAAGTCGATAGAATTAAAAACATCAAATTAGCTCTCAAGAATAATAGTGCTAAAGGTCAAGCTATTCTTACCCCTTACTTTTTATATGAGTTAACCATTGCATTGGCAGAAAATGATAGTCTTGAGCAAGCCGAAGCATATTTTAAGGAAATTAACAATGAAGGCTTAGAATATAGAGAAGGGCAATATAAAGATTCTTATATCGAAGCATTGAAACAGTTAGAATTAGCCCGGGGTAATTATAACAAAGCATTATTGTATGGAAAGCAACACTTAAAATCTAAAAAAGAAGGAGATGTTTATGTTGAAATTATTAATGCAGAGAAGTTTTTGTCTGATGTTTATAAAAAAGTAAATGATGATGTGAGTGCTAATAAACACTTGATGAACTATTATCAAATAAAGGACTCTATTACGGGGGTTCAAAACGCCAAGAACTTATTACTTTATCAAACCCTCTACGAAACAGAAAAACGCGATCTCGAAATAAAAAATCAAAAATCAAGTATTAGTCTATTAAATCTTGAGAATAAAACGAAAACACAATTATTGATTTTTGGTTCCTTAGGGCTTTTGTTTTTATTTGGTGGGATTCTATTTTACCGTTCTTCTATAAACGCTAAGAAACGAGAACTTGCTCAACAAGAATTTTCTCAAGAGCTTATTAAAACTCAGGAGCAAGAACGTACACGTATTGCAAAAGATTTACACGATGGTATTGGCCAACAAATAACACATCTTAAAATGAAGGCTCAAAACACAGACCAAACAGAATTATCTGGTTTGGCACATACGGTTTTGGAAGAAGTACGAAGCATTTCTAAGGGCTTATACCCTATCGTACTAGAGAAGCTAGGACTCACAGATAGCATAGAACAACTACTCTTAGAAGTAGACGAAGAAACAGATTTGTTTGTTTCGGTAGAAATTGATGATATTAATACGTACTTTAATGAAACGGAGTCTCTTAATTTTTACCGATTTATACAAGAATCTGTAAATAATGTTTTGAAACACTCACAAGCCAAAACCTTAATTGTAAATATACTAAAGCAAAATGATAGCATTAATGTTTTAATAAAAGACAATGGTCGGGGCTTTGAAGTGAATGAAATGATTACGCAAAATAGTCTCGGTTTAAAAACCATGGAAGAGCGCATACGTATGCTTAAAGGAAGCTTTACTATAAAAAGTAAAAAAACACAAGGCACAGCTATACTAGTACAAATTCCAGTTTAAAAATATGAACACTATTACCCTTGTTATAGCAGATGACCACCCTTTATTATTAGATGGTTTAGCGGGACAGTTAAAGGATTATAATTATAACGTTGTCGCAACCGCAGAAAATGGAGCAAAAGCTTTAGAATTGATTATAGCGTTACGACCAACCATTGCTATCCTAGATGAAGAGATGCCTTTACTCAAAGGCCTTGAGGTGATTAAAAAGTGTCAGGAACATACCTTAGATACTAAGTTTATTATACTGACATCGCATAAGGAAAAAAGCTTTGTTTACAAGGCACAAGAATTAAATATTTCGGGCTATATCATAAAAGACGAACCCTTTAAAGAATTGCATAACTGCATACAGAGCATTAGTAAAGGAACACCATATTTTAGTGTTGTTTTTAAAACCGTATTAGAAAATGAGGTATCTCCACAATTACAAAAAATGAAGTTATTATCACCTTCAGAACACACTATTGTAAGATTAATAGGTCAAGGTAAATCTTCAAAAGAGATTGGTGAATTCTTGTCTTTATCTTATAGAACTATTGAAAAACATCGCTCTAATATTATTGATAAATTAGGGCTTGTTAAAGAGAAAGACATTCTCACCATTTGGGCAAAAGAGAACTTAGAACTAATTAATTAAGAAAATTCCACACTACGCCATTCTTCTAAGCGCATAGTGAAAATTCAATATCATTTTATAAGCATTGGTTTCTATCTTTTTTTGCTTTCGCGAAAGCGTACACATAGTAACTATAAGCTCGTTACATTTTTTGTCATATCCTTAGATCATTTTTACCGACTACGTGGTACCACGTAATTCTTGCATTCACTACGTATTGTTATGGAGTAAAAGGCCAATTACCTTTGTTATTTAAAGGCACATCTAGTTAAACATTTGATGTTTTATAAAGTATAACTCTATTATTATGAATACGAAGTTGAAACGTAGTTTAAGCATTAAACTAAATGCAACCTTTTTTTTATTGTTTGCATTATTCACGAGCACTGCTAGTGCTCAAGATTTTGAAATTGAGAGTTTATATCCAGATACCGTACAAATGTATGTTGGACAAGAACTACTTCTTATTACTCCAACTGGGAATCCCTTAAATACCGACGCCTCGGATCCTATTCTGGGTTATTCTGAGGAGTATGACGGGCTAGAACCACCAGTTACGACTTCTTTTAATGAGTTCAATGGAGTGATTGAAATTACTAATGCAACGGAAGCAGGTGAGTTGGTGTTTACTGTTCAAAGCGGTTATACTAATGAAACCTTTGACTTCGTAGTTGTTACTGCTACAATAACAATAATCGTTAATCCACCTGTATTCGGCGAATATCCAGACGCTACTATCTCACAAAATGATAACATACAGATTATACCAAATGTCCCACCAGAGAATATAGCACAAATCTACGCGTCTAGTCCTGATTTTTCCGGAGACCTTTTAGTAAACCCTGATACGGGTGTCTTAAAAGTAACTAATGCTACCCAGGCGGGTAATTATACTGTTGTTATAACAGCACTGGATTTTTTAGGTGAATCCATACAACGTAGTTTTCAGTTAACAGTTAATGAATCTACGGGATGTAGTACTTCATTTAATGAGTTAACTCGTGATTCTACATTTGAAAATGATAAAAATGTAGTTATAGGAGATTTTAATAATGATAACATTCAAGATTTTGCCCGAGTTATTGAAGTGGGTGAAGATGGTAGTACACAGATCCTATTAGGAAATGGGTCTGGAGGGTTTGAACCAGCTGGAATCACTTTTTTTGCTGATGGTTCATCCTTTTTTGATGTTCTAGATGAAATAGGAACAATGGATGCAGGAGATTTTAATGGAGACGGTAATCTTGATATAATAGTTGACTATATTGGAGCTTTCTACATCCATTATGGTGATGGCTTAGGTAATATCACAACTGTTCAAGAATTTATAATTAATGGCAGCCCTTGTACTAATTTTAATAGAGTTAACATAAAGGCATTAACAACAGGACACTTTAATGCGGATGGTATATTAGATTTTGCCGTAGGATTTACAAAATCTTGCAGTAATGAAGGATTTATACAAATTTATTATGGCAAAAACATTGACAGTTTTGATTTAGGTCCTGTTTATACCAATTTAAATTCAGAAGCTACTGCACTAAGCGCTGGCAATTACGATACAGACGCGACGGATGAATTATTAGTCGTCTATAAAAATGAGGTTAGTAACGTTTTAAATATAACGACCTCTGGTCAATTAGAGCCACTTTTCACTCTTAGTACTCAAGAAATACAGTCAGTTGTAAAAGGAAATATAGACAACCAAGATTCTTTTGATATGGTAGCCTTGACCAGATCTGGGATTGACATATTTCTCAATGATAATGTCTTAGGCCAATTACCAAATGTTACAATACCCCTAGTAGGTCTCTATAATGATATACAAGTAGTAGATAAAAATGGCGATAGTTTTCTAGATCTAGTTATTAGTTCAATACAAGAGGATAAGATCCAAATTTTACTAGGTGATGGTTTAGGTGGCTTTACAGTAGATTCGATTGTAGATATAGAAGACCCAAGTGCAATATCTATAGGTGACTTTAATGGAGATAACCTACAGGACTATCTCGTTGATAATCCTAATAATTCTGTGCTAATTGCAACTAACAACCAGCTTGTGCTAAATAGTTTAAACAATTTTGCTATTACTCTATTAGGAGGTAACAGACTAAAATATATAGAAATACAGAACACAGGTGATACAGATTTATTTATTGATAGAGGATCTATTTCTATTCGTGGTGAACACGAAGGTTTGTATACCGTCGTAGGGTACTCAGATCAAGCAAATTCTACAGACCCAGCAGATTTTAGTACTATTTTCCCTTTCACTATTGATGTAGGAGAGCCTTCTAAATATATTGTCCTTCTTTTTGAACCAGAAGAAGTTGGTGAGTTTGCTGCATTTCTAGATATTAGAAGAGGAGATTGTCTTAATCCAGTTACAAGTGTAGAGGTGATAGAAAATTGTATTTCTGACTATTTAGGAGAAACTGGAACGTATCCAAATACAACCATTACTTCTGGTGAGAGTATAAGTGTTTTTTCTGCAGGAGGTGTTTTTGACTTTGATAAATTCATTGCGTCAACAGACACCAATTTTGACGGTATTTTAAGTGTAAACCCAATTGATGGTAAGCTATCTATCACCAATGCTATAAATGCGGGGACTTACACAATAAAAGTAACTGGTTATAAAATATCCGAAGAATTTTTAGTTTTTGATCCACTGGATTTAGATGGAAATGCACTAAGTATAGAGACTAGGCTAACTCCCTTTACCTTTACAACATTTGAGTTGACGGTTTTAGATCCTATATGTAGTACTGGTGATTTTGAGATTGTGAGTACTATTCAAGAAGACGATATTAGTAATCTAACCGCTATTGCTATTGGAGATTTTAATGAGGATGGAAAACAAGATTTAATTACAAGCTATTCTAATAATGAATTACCAAGCTTCGGAGATTTGTTTCCAGTAATTAATCTAGATACCGCAGATCAACTATTGTTTAATAGCTTTATAAAGCTAGGAGATGGACAAGGTAATTTTGGCCTTGGAGGCCAGATTAATAAATACTTGGTAGGACTAGACCCTAGAGATATTCAGGTAGATGATTATAATGGTGATGGTATTCATGATATAGTTGCCGTAAACTCAGATTTAATAGGTAATGTATTTACAAGAGTGGGTACTGGCTTCTTGCAATTTGAATTACCCACCAAATCAGAATTAAATGACGGTAATATACTCACCCCTGTGGGAGCAGCCTATTCCAAAGAAGTTGCTTTTGCAGATTTCAATAATGATGGCATCAAGGATGTAGCGATTGTGAGTGAAGGTATCGTTGATCCTCTTTTAGGTATAACAATAGTACCTGCTTCTGTATCTATTCAAATAGGTGATGCCTTAGGTGGCTCCTCACCTGACTCGCAAACTAATTTTGAGCAGAGTGCATTACAATTCGTAGGGGCAAAAGCCAAAACTATTGTTGCTGGAGATTTTAATAATGATGGTGTTCAAGATTTTGCTACAGCTTCTTCTAGTAACGATAATATTTCTATAAGCTTAGGTATTCCTATTGAAAATACCTCCATAGAAGAATTAGGATATTATTATGAAGGAAAACCTGACGTGCCTGTAAATATCCAACCAACATCAATGGTTAAAGGTGATTTTAATAATGATGGAATTCAAGATTTAGCTGTTGCTTGTAGCGGTGAGTTACCTATGGATGATGGTGACTATGTAAATAATGGTTTTGTATCCATTCGTTTAGGTACAGGAACTGGAACTTTTATTTCGTGTCCAACGTGTGAAATTGAAGTAGGTTTAAATCCTACACATATTAAGATAGGTGATTTCAATGGAGATGGAATTCAAGATTTTGCAGTTGCAAATACTTTTGGTAATGATGTATCTATACGATTTGGTAACGGAGATGGTAGCTTTTATGGAAATACTCAAATTGAAGTTGATGAAGCCCCTGTAAAACTTGTGATCGGTGATTTTAATGAAGATAACATACAAGATATTGCAGTAGCTACCACTAATACTGTAGTTATTTTACAAGGAATCATAAATGGTGAACAAGGGTTTGTAGTTAAAGGAAATGATATCCTTGTGCAAAATAATGATAGCACTCCAAGTCTAGAAGATCATACAGATTTTGGATATATAGGATTAAATAGAGCGGTAAGCACAGAAACATTTATTATTGAGAACACAGATGAAACGACTATTACTTTAAATTCAGATGAGATCAATATAATAGGAACAGATAGTGATATGTTTAGCTTTAGTGAGATTACGTATCCCATTACCATTGCCTCTGGTAGTACTTTTTCTTTTGATGTAAACGTTGACCCAACCTCCCTAGGTGAAAAAAATGCAACTATTAATCTTTCATCTACTAATTGTGATGAAATACTTGAGTACATTTTTGCTGTCAAAGCAACCGTAATACCTCCACCTATTTTAGGAAACTATCCAGATACAACAGTTGCACTAGGAGGTAATACGACGATCATACCAGATGCAACACCCCTACAGACATTACAAACAATAGCATATGCAGATACTAATTTTTCGGGGTCACTACTCGTAAACCCTACCACAGGTAATCTTGAAGTTACAAATGCAAGTCAAGCAGGAATTTATACAGTGACCGTACAAGCACTTACGCTAGATAATATTGCTACGAGTAGCACATTTTTACTTACTATTACTTCACCTGATAACTGCATACAATCCTTTAATGTAATTACTGATGCCGCTTTAAACCAAACAGGAAACGACCCGGCATCTATTGCTATAGGTGATTTTAACAATGATGGCATACAAGATTTTGTAAACACAAATGAGAATAGCAATTATTTATCTCTTAAAATAGGTAATGGTGTTGATGGTTTTACAAGTGAAACAGATATTCCAGTAACGCTTAATACAAAGGCATTAGATGTTGCAGATTTTAATGGCGATGGCCATCTAGATATCGCAGCGATCAATGGAAC